>NZ_JAYPMU010000009.1:41531-154436 GCF_038130085.1 Halopseudomonas sp.
AACAATGCAAAAGGGCCACCCCCGACAGGAATCTCATTAAACACACGAACTCGGTATAATACAACGCCACAAACACGTGTGGGGTTTTACGAATTTTCGTCAACCCCCACACCAACTCATTACAACTGCAAGGCTAGCAACCGGAATCAGCTGATCTGGCCGTGGCAGTGCTTGTACTTCTTGCCGGAGCCACATGGGCAGGCATCATTACGACCAACCTTGGGGCCTTCGCGCGTGACCGGCGCCGCGGCACCCGCCTGCTCTGGCTCACCTGCATCCTCGCCTGCAGCGTCCGCGACAGCATTCACCTCTTCATGCTTGAACTGCATGCGACGCTGCAACTCCTCAGCCTGACGACGCAGTCGCGCCTCTTCCTCGGCCGGATCCTCGCGGCGCACCTGCACATGACTGAGTACGCGAATGGTGTCGCGCTTGAGGGTTTCCAGCATTTCCTGGAACAGGTTGAAGGCTTCGCGCTTGTACTCCTGCTTCGGATTCTTCTGCGCATAGCCACGCAGGTGAATACCCTGACGCAGGTGGTCCATGGTTGCCAGGTGCTCTTTCCACAGGTCATCCAGCACACGCAACAGCATCTGTTTCTCGAAGGTACGCAGCGCTTCAGCGCCGGCCAGTTCTTCCTTCTCCCGGTAGGCAGCAACCAGCGCTTCAAGAACGCGCTCGGCCACGCCCTGCTCGCTCAGACGCTCGTCCTCGTCCAGCCATTGCTGAATGGTCAAATGCAAACCCAGCTCGGAAGCGATGCTTTGCTCCAAGCCAGCAACGTCCCATTGCTCCGGCAAGCTGCCAGCCGGCATATGCATGGCCACCAGATCATTTACGACGTCCTGGCGGATCGCGTTGATTGTCTCTTCAACGTTTTCACTAGCCAGAATGGAGTTGCGCTGGCCATAAATGACCTTACGCTGCTCGTTGGCTACATCATCGTATTCCAGCAGTTGCTTACGAATGTCGAAGTTGCGACCTTCGACCTTCCGCTGCGCCTTCTCGATAGCGTTGGTCACCATGCGGTGCTCAATGGCCTCACCCTTCTCCATGCCAAGCGCTTTCATGAAGTTCTTCACCCGGTCAGAGGCGAAGATGCGCATCAGGTTATCTTCCAGCGACAGATAGAAACGGCTGGAGCCCGGGTCACCCTGACGACCTGCGCGGCCACGCAGCTGATTGTCGATACGGCGAGACTCGTGACGCTCACAGGCAATAATGTGCAGGCCACCGGCCTCAAGCACCTGCTGATGACGCAACTGCCACTCGTCTTTGATCTGAGCGATCTGCTGCTCAGTCGGATTCTCCAACGCAGCAACTTCTGCTTCCCAGTTACCGCCCAGGATGATGTCAGTGCCGCGGCCAGCCATGTTGGTGGCGATGGTTACCGCGCCGGGACGACCGGCCTGCGCAACGATTTCGGCTTCCTTCTCGTGGAACTTGGCGTTCAGAACCTTGTGCGGCACTTTCTCGCGGGTCAGCAGATTGGCCACCACCTCGGACGATTCAATCGACGCCGTACCCACCAGCACCGGACGACCTTGCTCCATGCAGTGCTTGATGTCGGCAACGATGGCAGCAAACTTTTCCTCGATGCTGAGATAGACAAGGTCGTTGTAGTCCTTGCGCACCATCGGCTTGTTAGTAGGAATGACGAGCACGTCCAGACCATAAATCTGACGGAACTCGAACGCCTCGGTATCGGCCGTACCGGTCATACCGGACAGTTTCGGATACAGGCGGAAGTAGTTCTGGAAAGTGGTGGACGCCAGGGTTTGGCTCTCGGCCTGGATCTGCAGCCCTTCCTTTGCCTCGATAGCCTGATGCAGGCCCTCAGACAACCGACGACCGGGCATGGTACGGCCAGTATGCTCATCAACCAGCAGAACCTGATTGTTCTGCACGATGTACTCGACGTTGCGATGGAACAGCGTGTGTGCGCGCAGACCAGAGTGCACGTGATGCAAAAGACCGAGGTTCTGCGCGGCGTAGAGGCTGTCACCTTCGTTGAGCATGCCTTCACGCACCAGCAGCTCTTCAACAAACTGGTGCCCTTCTTCAGTCAGCTCGACCTGACGAGCCTTCTCATCGATCAGGTAATGACCTTCAACACCTTCCTCGCCTTCTTCGGCCAGTTTGCCGCGCTTGAGCAAGGGAATGAGTTTGTTGACGGTAGTGTAGAGGCGGGAACTATCTTCAGCAGGACCGGAAATGATCAGCGGCGTTCGCGCCTCGTCGATCAGGATCGAGTCGACCTCGTCGACTACGGCGAAGAAAGGCTCACGCTGAAACTTGTCCTCCAGGCGAAACGCCATGTTGTCGCGCAGGTAGTCGAAGCCAAGTTCATTGTTGGTGCTGTAGGTGATATCGCACTGGTAGGCAGCACGCTTTTGCTCCGGATCCTGCATCGGCACAACAACGCCGACACTCATCCCCAAGAACTCATACAGCGGACGCATGGTGTTGGCATCGCGATTGGCCAGGTAATCGTTCACGGTCACCACATGAACGCCTTTGCCGGCCAGCGCATTGAGGTACACCGGCAGCGTACCAACCAGCGTCTTACCCTCACCGGTCTTCATCTCGGCAATCTTGCCTTCGTGCAGCGCCATGCCACCGACCAACTGGACATCAAAGTGGCGCATACCCATCACACGCTTGCCGGCCTCGCGCACGACGGCGAAGGCTTCGGGCAGGAGCGCATCCAGAGTTTCGCCGCCAGCGAGGCGTTGCTTGAATTCGTCTGTTTTCGCCTTTAGCTGTTCATCACTCAGTGCATTCAAGCTTTCTTCGAGGGCATTGATCGCAGCGACAACCTTACCCATTCGCTTCAATTCACGGTCGTTCTTGCTTCCAAACAGCTTTCTCATTAACGGCGCAAACATAATCGACTTAGATATCCATGTGATGAGTGGCGTGTCCAGTCCCATGCTGCCGGACCAGCCCGAAAACGGCATTCTACTCTGATTTCTGCCGCACATTAAACCGCGCAGAGGGAACAGCCGCCAGCCGACAAGTACGTCGACCGACAACCTATATGAGGATCAAGAAGGGTTATTTCAACGCCAGGAAGCGAGCAGGATTGACCGCCATACCATTGCGGTAGACTTCAAGGTGAAGGTGCGGACCAGTTGAACGGCCGGTGGTACCAACTGCAGCGATTTCCTGCCCCTTCTGTACCAGGTCGCCTTTGCTGACATTCAGTGCGGATGCATGCGCATAGCGGCTCTTCAAGCCACCACCGTGATTGATCTCGACCATATTGCCATAGGCACCGTTACGCCCGGCAAAGGTAACAACTCCTGCACCCAACGCATGGATTGGCGTGCCACGCGGCGCGGCAAAGTCCAGACCGTTGTGCATCGACAGGCGCCCGGTGATCGGATCGGTACGGCGACCGAAGGTGGAAGACAAATGCCCCACGCTGACGGGTACGAAATCCAACATGGCATCGACATCGGTCTGGCGATTGACCATCAGGTCCTCGAGCAACTGCAGTTGCTGAGTGCGATTATCGACTCGAGCCGACAGCTGTTCTATCAACCCCTGCAAATCGGAGGGGGCTTCGAACGACAGATCATCATCACGCAGCTCCGGACCACCCACCCCCTTGTCTAGGTCAATACCAAAATCAAAGTCAGACTCGGCGCCAAAATCGAACTCGCCATCATTGAAGTCTGCCATCTCGGTCAGGCGCTCACCCAGCGCATCCAGTCGAGTCAGCCGCATCTGCAGACGGGCCAGCTGCTGGCTCATGCGCTCAATCTGCGCCTGGGTACCATCGTCCTCCGCCAGCGGATCAACGTCGTATTCCTGCAGCACTTGTTGCCACTGCGGCACACCCGAGTCATTGGCTGCCAAATCGGGCGCATTGCCAGCCATCATCTGCCAGGTAACCAAGGAGGCCACTAACGGCAGGGCCAGCAGCAGAGACACGCCAGCCACGACCCAAGGGGCACCCAGCGTGAGCGTTCGCGATGCGCCATTGCGCCCGGTGAGAATAATGATGTTCAAATAGCATCCCCAAACATTCTTGACGGCGGTTCTGATAGGATGACCGCTCCAACACACTCCTGGCTGGCAGCGAACCCATGGCATTCCATCCGCTGGACGCACGTCGACCAACCGACCTGATAAGGACCAGCAGCACACTCCGTGCCCTGCTGGAGAAGTCCCGTCAACTAGAACGCCTGCAAGCATTGTTCCAATCCCGCCTGGAACCAGCCGCACGGGAGCAATGCCGAGTTGCCTCTTTCGAGACCGGCGTACTGCGCCTGGTGGTGACCAGCAGTCAGTGGGCTACGCGAATGCGCTATCAGCAGAAAAGGCTGATTCGGGACCTGCAGACCTTCAACGAATTCGCCACCTTAACGAAAATTCATTGCAAGGTACAACCACCACTGGTCAAAAAATCACCACCCGTTCGCACTATCCGACGCTCAAAGGTCGCCAGCAGCACATTGCAGGAAACCGCCGAGCACGTCTGCGACCCGGCGCTCAAAGCTGCGCTTAATCGTCTGGCGCGGCATCACGGAGAGCCGGAAAGTCACTGATCCGGCACAGAAAGACAATTAGCGGAAATAAAAACGGCCGCCCGAAGGCGGCCGAAACAAGAAACGAAACGAGTAGTCTGTCAGCCGTCTGGAATCAGACCGCCGCAGCGGGACGCATGTAGGAGATTGGAGCGGTACCTGCGTCGTCGAAGGTAACCAGTTCCCACGCATCCTTGTTTGCCAATAGTGCACGCAGCAGCTTGTTGTTCAGCGCATGCCCCGATTTGTAGCCGCGGAACTCACCAACCAGACTTTTGCCCAGCAGATAAAGATCCCCAATGGCGTCCAGAATCTTGTGTTTGACGAACTCGTCTTCGTAACGAAGACCGTCCTCGTTCAACACCCGATACTCGTCCACCACAATGGCGTTATCGACACTGCCACCAAGCGCCAGGTTCTGCGAACGCAGGTACTCGATGTCGCGCATAAAACCGAACGTGCGTGCGCGACTGACTTCCTTCACAAAGGAAGTGCTCGAAAAGTCGACGCATGCCTGCTGGCTGCGACCACGGAAAACCGGGTGATCAAAGTCGATACCGAACGACACCTTAAAGCCCTCAAAGGGTACAAAGGTGGCAGTCTTACCATCTTCTTCAACCGTCACTTCCCGCTTGATACGAATAAATTGCTTGGCGGCATCCTGTTCTGCGATGCCCGCCGACTGAATGAGAAAGACAAAGGGACCAGCGCTGCCATCCATAATTGGCACTTCCGCCGCGCTCAGCTCGACATAGGCATTATCAATACCCAGACCCGCCATTGCCGACAGCAGATGCTCAACCGTATCTACTTTGGCGCCGTCCTTAATGAGGGTCGTCGACATGGTCGTCTCACCAACACACTCGGCACGCGCCGGGATCTCGACAACCGGGTCGAGATCCACGCGCCGGAACACGATCCCCGTGTCCACCGGTGCCGGCTTCAGTGTGAGGTAAACCTTCTCACCCGAATGCAGGCCCACACCTGTGGCCCGGATGACGTTCTTCAATGTGCGTTGTCTGATCATGCTTGCCTGCTTCCGCTCTGATTGCGAAAAACCCTCAGTAAACTGGCGTGCATCATAGCAAAGTCAGCTTTTGATGAATACCAATTACCCCTATGCCTTCAATTGACCAGCTCAATCAGCCTGACGGCGCAGGAATGCCGGAATATCCAGATAATCCAGATCGTCAGCCGGCTTGCTCAGCTGAGCAGCAGCACTGCCCGAGCCATGCTGGTTGCGCATGACGGTTGGGCGATCAAGGTCACGGTAGTTCGGCGCACCGGCTTCCGGCTGACGAGCGGCCTGAGCCGGGGCAGCGGCGGTGTTGTCCACGACCTTGACCGGCTTCTCACGCGCACCCAAGCCAGTAGCAACCACAGTGACACGCAGTTCGTCGCGCAGTTCCGGATCAATAACGGTACCAACAACCACTGTTGCGGTTTCAGAGGCAAACTCTTCGACCGTGCTACCAACCTCGGAGAACTCGCCCAGCGACAGATCAGGGCCTGCAGTAATGTTGACCAGAATGCCGCGAGCGCCCATCAGGTTGACGTCTTCCAGCAGCGGGCTGCGGATTGCTGCCTCGGCCGCTTCACGCGCACGGTTCGGACCACTGGCGTGACCGGTACCCATCATCGCCATACCCATTTCGCTCATGACAGTCTTCACGTCGGCGAAGTCGACGTTGATCATACCGGGACGCATGATCAGGTCAGCGATACCCTGCACTGCACCCAGCAATACGTCGTTAGCCTTGCTGAACGCGGCCAGGAGGCTGGCGTCTTTGCCCAGCACGGTCAGCAGCTTTTCATTCGGGATAGTGATCAGCGAGTCCACGTGCTGGCTCAGCTCACGGATACCCTCTTCAGCAACCTGCAGACGCTTGCGGCCTTCAAACGGGAACGGTTTGGTCACAACAGCAACGGTCAGGATGCCCATTTCACGAGCAACTTCCGCAACAATTGGCGCAGCACCGGTACCGGTACCACCACCCATGCCAGCAGTGATGAATACCATGTCGGAGCCCTGCAGCACTTCGGCGATGCGCTCACGATCTTCGATGGCTGCTTCACGACCGATCAGTGGGTTGGCACCGGCGCCCAGACCTTTGGTGACACCCGAGCCCAGTTGCAGCACGGTGCGCGCGCTGACGTTTTTCAGAGCTTGCGCGTCGGTATTGGCGCATATGAAATCGACGCCTTCGACATTGTTCACCACCATGTGCTGCAGCGCGTTGCCGCCACCACCGCCCACACCGACGACCTTGATTACTGCGTTCTGCGGAACGTTATCGATCAGTTCGAACATGGCCTTTCTCCTTGAATAGCTACTCGTATTTTTTCGTTTCGTTTACTGCTTAATGCCCGCTTTGGCGGGTCTAGTACTGCAACAGCGCAATCAGAAATTGCCCTGAAACCACTTCTTTACGCGCTCCAGCACCGGCGCCTTATTGCTCTCGCTCGGCTGGGAGCCGTGCTCACCGTGGTGCTTCATGCCGTAATGCAACAGACCCACGCCGGTGGCATAGATCGGGTTGCGCACCACATCGGTGAGTCCTTTGAATTCCTGCGGCATGCCGAGTCGAACCGGCATGTGGAAAATTTCTTCGGCTAGCTCGATAGCACCTTCCATCTTGGCGGTGCCACCCGTCATGACGATGCCGGCGGGAATCATGTCTTCGAACCCCGAGCGGCGCAGTTCTGCCTGAATCAGGGTGAACAGCTCGTCGTAGCGTGGCTCAACCACCTCGGCGAGAGCCTGACGTGACAGATCACGCGGCGGACGCTCACCCACGCTCGGCACCTTGATGGTTTCTTCCGGGCCAGCCAGTTTCGCCAGTGCACAGGCGTAACGAATTTTGATTTCTTCGGCGTACTGAGTCGGCGTACGCAGGGCCATGGCGATGTCGTTGGTGACCTGATCACCGGCAATCGGAATCACCGCTGTGTGGCGAATGGCGCCCTCGGTAAAGATGGCAATGTCAGTCGTGCCGCCACCGATATCCACCAGGCAGACGCCCAGCTCTTTTTCGTCTTCTGTCAGTACGGCGTAGCTGGAGGCCAGCTGCTCCAGAATGACGTCTTCGACTTCCAGGCCGCAGCGGCGAATACATTTTTCAATGTTCTGCACCGCATTCAGGGCGCAGGTCACCAAGTGCACCTTGGCTTCCAGGCGCACGCCCGACATACCCAGCGGCTCACGTACACCTTCCTGGTTATCGATCACATATTCCTGCGGCAGGATGTGCAGCACTTTCTGGTCAGCCGGAATCGCCACGGCCTGCCCCGCATCGAGTACCCGCTCGATATCGGCCTGCACGACTTCACGGTCGCGGATGGCGACGATACCGTTGGAGTTCAGGCTGCGAATGTGATTACCCGCAATACCGGCATAGACCGAGTGAATCTGGCAGCCGGCCATCAGCTCGGCCTCTTCGATCGCGCGCTGGATGGACTGCACCGTCGATTCGATGTTGACCACCACGCCCTTCTTGAGTCCGCGCGAGGGATGCGAGCCGATACCGACGATTTCTAGCTCGCCGTCCGCCCCGATCTCGCCGACCAGTGCGACGACCTTCGAGGTGCCGATATCCAGGCCCACAATCATTCTGCTGCCCTGCTTGCTTGCCATAGTCTTCCCGTTACTCCGCCGCTTTTTCGGCCTCGCCGGCATCACGCCAGGCGACAGCCATACTGTTGCTATAACGCAGGTCTACCCGCGCGATCAGCTCCCGACGATCGCTGAGCATCAGTTGCTCGATCGTCATGAACCGCTGCATCTTGTCTACCAAGTTGTCCCGCCCCAACAGCAATTCCATTCCGTCATCGGTGGTCAGGAACCAGCTGCCGCGATCACGTAGCTCGAGCTTGCTGACAACCATGCCCTGCGGGCGCAGCAGGCTGCTGAACTGCTGGTACTGGCGCATCACCTTGCGCTTGGAACGCTCCGGGCCGTTCAGCTGCGGCAAGTCGTTGAACCGGGCGATGTCCTGCGGTTCGAACGCTTTACCCTCGTTGTTCAGCAGCGCGCTTTCGCCCCAGCGCGCAACCGGCAGCTGCTCATCCAGGGCGATGACCAGCTTGTCCGGCCAGACCCGGCGAACGGACGCCTGCGCAACCCAAGGCATCGCCAGCAGGTCGTTGTGCAAGCCATCCAGGTCAATGCCCAGAAAGCTGTCATTCAGATAGGGCTGAATAACCTGCTGCACCGCATCACGGTCGATGTACTCCAGCTCACCCTCAACACTGATCAGCGCAATCGGTCGGTCAGCAAGCGGCATCAAGCGACTGCCCAGCTCGTACAGCCCCATCCCCAGAGCGACCAGCAGCAGCGGCCACAACACATGCTGCAGGCGCGTGCCGAAGCCACTCATATTCGGACGCGGCAGGCGCAGGCGCGGCAACTGCCGTGGTTGCGCAGGCGGCACGCGCACAGCGCCGCGCCCACCAGCCTTGCGGCGGGAGAGCGGTGCTGCGTTGCGTGTTTCGCGAATCGCCTGCATTGCGTTATCCGTCAGTTCAAGGTGCCGGCCAGAATGGCCAGTACCAGCGCATCAAATTCAAGCCCGGTAGCCTTGGCAGCCATCGGCACCAGGCTGTGGTCGGTCATTCCCGGCACGGTGTTCACTTCCAGCAGGTAAAAATGGCCCTGCTCGTCCTGCATCACGTCAACACGCCCCCAGCCCTTGCATCCCACGGCTTCGAATGCCTGCAAACTAAGCGCCTTGAGTTGCGCTTCCTGTTCTGCAGGCAAACCGCAAGGACACAGGTACTGAGTGTCATTGGCCTGATACTTGGCGTCGTAGTCGTAGAAGGTGTGTGGCGTGCGCAAACGGATCGGCGGCAGCGCCTGACCGTCCAGGATGGCGACAGTGAACTCGGCGCCGTGTACCCACTGTTCAACTAGAGCCTCATCGTCGTAGCTGCGTGCGCTTTCCCACGCGTCCTGCAACTGCTGCAGACTGTCGGCCTTGGCCATGCCAATGCTCGACCCTTCATGCAGCGGCTTGATGATCAGCGGCGTGCCTAACTGCTCGACTATCGCAGCGCATTGCTCAGCGCTGCGCAGCATCGCGTACTTCGGTGTCGGCAAGCCCAGGCTCTGCCAAATCTGCTTGGTGCGCAGTTTGTCCATACCTACCGCAGAAGCCATCACGCCGCTGCCGGTATAGGGAATCTGCAGACTCTCCAGCAGGCCCTGCAGACTGCCGTCTTCACCACCGCGGCCATGCAGCGCGATAAATACACGATCTGGTCGCTGACCCAGCAGTTGCTCTGCCAATGTTTCGTCAGCATCAATGCCATAGGCATCGACACCCGCGCCTTGCAGTGCAGCCAACACGGCCGCACCGGATTTCAGCGATACCGCACGCTCAGCGGACTTGCCGCCGTACAACACTGCTACACGCCCAAAGTCTGCAACATCGACCATCAGGCTTTACCCCCGGTATCACGCTTGCCCAGAGCGTCGGCCAACTGAACCGACAACCCACCAATATCACCTGCGCCTTGGGTCAACAGAATGTCGCCCGGCTGCAGTACCGCTTCCAGCAGCGGCATGACGTCAGCATCACGCTCGACATAAATCGGATCCAACTGGCCGCGCTGGCGAATGCTGCGGCACAGGTGCTTGCTGTCAGCGCCCGGAATAGGCTCTTCGCCAGCGGGATAAACTTCCATCAACAACAGCGCATTGGCCTCGCCCAGTACCTGCACGAAGTCCTCATAGAGATCGCGAGTGCGGCTGTAACGGTGCGGCTGGTAGAGCATGACCAGGCGGCGCTCTGGCCAGCCAGCACGCACGGCCTTGATGACCGCGGCGACTTCACGCGGGTGATGACCGTAGTCGTCAACCAGCATGACTTCGCCATTGTCCCAGCGGTAATTGCCCTGCACCTGAAAGCGGCGACCAACCCCCTGAAATCCAGCCAATCCCTCAACGATGGCACGATCGGAGACGCCTTCATCAGTCGCAACAGCGATGGTCGCCAACGAGTTCAGCACGTTGTGCACGCCCGGCATGTTGACCGAAACCTTGAGCGGCTCACGGCCGTCACGCAGCACGGTGAAGTAGGTCTGCATACCCTGCTGGTGGATATCCACCGCGCGAATATCAGCGTCCTCCGACTGACCGTAGGTAATCACCTGACGATTGATCTGCGGCAGGATCTCGCGCACTACCGGATCGTCGATGCACAGCACGGCCAGCCCGTAGAACGGCAGGTTGTGCAGAAACTCGACGAAGGTGCGCTTCAGTTTGTTGAAGTCACCCTCGTAGGTCGCCATGTGATCGGCGTCGATATTGGTGACGATGGCGACCATCGGCTGCAGATGCAGGAAGGACGCATCGCTTTCGTCCGCTTCGGCAACCAGATAGCGGCTTTCACCCAATTGGGCATTGGTCCCGGCGGCAGTCAACTTGCCGCCAATCACGAAGGTCGGGCTCAGACCGTCAGCCGCTAGCACAGAGGCGATCAGACTGGTGGTGGTGGTCTTGCCATGGGTCCCGGCAACCGCAATACCGTGGCGATAGCGCATCAGCTCAGCCAGCATTTCGGCGCGCGGCACGACCGGGATGCGGCGTTCGATGGCACCGGCTACTTCGGGGTTCTGCGGGTTGATCGCGCTGGACACAACCAGCACGTCGGCTTCCTGCACATTCTCTGCGCGGTGCCCGATATCAATACGTGCGCCAAAGGACTCCAGACGCTGGGTCACCGCCGAGCGCTTGAGGTCGGAGCCGGACACCTGATACCCCAGATTCAGCAGCACCTCAGCAATACCGCACATACCAACGCCGCCGATACCCACAAAGTGGATACTGCGGATGCGCCGCATCTCCGGCAGGGTAAACGTCGCCTGACTGCGCTTGTTAGTGCTCACGGGCTACCTCCAGACAGGCGCGTACCACATCGGCGGTCGCGTTCGGGGTGGCTTGTTCACGGGCTCGTTCGGCCATCTGTTGCAGCAGCTCCGGGTTATTCATGTAATTAGTAAGGGTGTTTGCCAGTTGCTCGTCGTCGAGCTGGCGCTGCGGCATCAAAACCGCAGCGCCGCGGTCAGCCAGATAGCGCGCATTGGCGGTCTGGTGGTCGTCAATCGCATGCGGCAACGGAATCAGCAGTGACGGGCGGCCAGCGGCGGCCAACTCACAGACAGTCAGCGCACCAGCACGGCAGATCACCAGATCAGCCCAGGCGTAGGCGCCTGCCATATCAGCGATGAACGCCTCCACTTCGGCGCGCACACCAGCCTGCTCGTAGGCTTCACGCGCCATAAGTAGATGCTGCTTACCGCACTGGTGCACCACCTGCGGACGCTGATTCGGTTCAATACGCGCAAGTGCTTTTGGCAGCAGATTATTCAGCGGCATCGCGCCCAGGCTGCCACCCAGTACCAGCAGGCGCAGCGGACGGCTGCCGTCCCAGCGCATTGCCGGCGTAGCAAAAATATCTTCACGCACCGGGTTGCCAGTGCTGCGACGGTTCTCACCATCGGCGAAACTGCCGGCAAAACCTTCACAGCGGCGCTTGGCGAACCGGGCGAGCAGGCGGTTGGTGGTCCCAACCACGGCGTTCTGCTCATGAATCACCAGCGGAATACGGCGCAGCCAGGCAGCCAAGCCACCGGGCCCGGTTACATAGCCACCAGCACCGAGAACGCAGACGGGCTTGAGATCAGCCAGCAGACGCAGCGACTGGCCCAGCGCGCGGACAATGCGGAACGGCGCCTTGAGCAGATCCAGCTTGCCCTTGCCCCGCAGCCCCTGAATATCGATGTAATGGATCGGGAAACCAGCCTGCGGCACCAGGTCCACCTCGATGCCGCGGCGCGTACCCAGCCAATGCACCTCATACCCCTGATCGCGCAGCATGCGAGCACAGGCCAGTGCAGGGAACACGTGTCCGCCGGTACCGCCAGCCATGACCAGAACCTTGTTACTCATTGGTCATCTCCTTGGCTGCCTGGCGGCGCTCCCAGTCGATCCGCAGCAGCAGACCGAGACAAACGCAGCACACCACCAACGAACTGCCACCGTAGCTGAGGAACGGCAGAGTCAGCCCTTTGGTCGGCAGCAGGCCGATGTTCACTCCGACGTTGATCAGAATCTGGCCGCACCACATGATCGCCAGACCGTAGGCAAGATACGCATGAAACAGCATGCCCTTCGCTTCAGCCGCGAGGCCTACATACAAGCCGCGCACTGCGACAAAGATCAGCAATGCGAAGGCGGCCAGTGCGCCGATCATGCCGAGCTCTTCAGCAAGTACCGCGAAGACGAAGTCGGTATGCGCCTCCGGCAGATAAAACTGTTTCTGGATGCTGTTGCCCAGACCGACACCAAACCATTCACCGCGACCGAACGCGATCAATGCCTGGGTCAGCTGATAACCGGTCCCGTATGGGTCTTGCCAAGGATCAAGGAAACCAGTGAGACGCTGCAGGCGATAGGGCTCAGCCCAGACGGCCAGTGCCGCCAGCGCACCCAGCGAACCGAACAGCAGCAGGAAGCGGAACAGGCCGACGCCACCGAGGAACAGCATTCCAGTGGCGGCGCCCATCAGTACAACGGTCGCACCAAAGTCAGGCTCAACGATAAGCAGGCAAGCCATCGGGCCCAACACCATGAAGGGCTTGATGAAGCCGAACCACTCTTCCTTCACTTCATCCTTGCGCTGGACCAGATAGCCAGCGAGGAAGACCACCGCAAACAGCTTTGCCAGCTCAGACGGCTGGACGTTGATCGGACCGACTGCAATCCAGCGCCAGCTGCCGTTAACCTCGCGACCGATGCCCGGGATCAGCACTGCCACCAGCCCGGCGAAACCCAGAAACAGCAGAAGAAAACGGAAACGCTCCCACACCGCCACCGGGACGGACAACGTCATGACCAGCGCAATCAGGCTCACCACCAGATAGATGATCTGGCGGTTCATATAGAACAGCGGGTTACCCAGGCGCCCGGCTGCTACCTCCATAGATGCGGAGGTCACCATCACCAGTCCCAGCGCAAGCAGAGCAACAGCGCCAACCAACAGCGGCAGATCCATGTCAAAGCGGCGGCTACCAATCAGCGGCGCAGCGGCGTCACGCAGGTTGAAGGTCAGGTTCATGCGCCCAGCCTCCCTACCGCTTCGGCAAACAGTCGGCCGCGCTCTTCGAAGTTACGGAACATATCGAGGCTCGCGCAGGCCGGCGACAGCAGTACCAGATCGCCCCGCTCAGCCAATGCTGCAGCGGCGGTAACCGCCTCTTCGATAGAAGCAACGCGAACCAACTGAGTCTGCGGGTCAAGCGCAGCGGCAATCAGCTCTGCATCGCGACCGATCAGCACGACGGCGCGGCAGTGCTCCGCGACCGGCTCGCGCAGCGAGGAAAAGTCTGCGCCCTTGCCGTCGCCACCGGCGATCAGCACCAATTTTCCGCTCATATCAGCAGCGAAGCCGTTGATGGCCGCGAGCGCGGCGCCGACGTTGGTAGCCTTGGAATCATCGAAGAACTCAACGCCGGCGTGGCTTCCTACCCACTGGCAACGGTGTGCTAATCCGGGAAAGGTTTTAAGCGCCTGCAGCATCGCGTCCATCGGCAGACCCGCAGCCTGACCCAGCGCCAGCGCAGCCAGGGCATTGGACTGATTGTGCGCACCGCGAATGCGCAGATCACTGACGGGCATCAGCGCGGAGAATTCATAGGCCAACCAGGTATGACCATCCTGCTCGAGCAGGCCGAAGCCCTTGAAGTCAGGGCGGGACAAACCAAAGGTCAGACACGGCAGCTGATCCGCAACCAGCGGACGAGACAGCGCGTCATCACGGTTGATCACCACCTGTTGCGCACCGCGAAAGATTCGGTGTTTGGCCATGTGATAGGCCGGCAGTCCGCTGTAGCGATCCATGTGGTCTTCGCTGACATTCAAGACCGTAGCGACCAACGCATTCAGCCGATCAGTGGTTTCCAGCTGGAAACTCGACAGTTCAAGCACATACAGCTCAGCATTGTGATCCAGCAGATCCAGCGCCGGCGTGCCCAGATTGCCACCAACGGCAACCTTCACGCCCGCGGCAGCGGCCATCTCTCCGACCAGCGTGGTCACAGTGCTCTTGGCATTGGAGCCGGTGATAGCCACGATCGGGGCCTTCGCCGCCCGCGCGAACAGTTCAATGTCGCCGACGATCGAGACGCCGGCCTTGGCCGCCGCCTGCAGCGCCGGAGTAGCCACCGCGATACCGGGGCTGACGATCAGCTCGTCAGCACTGCTCAGCAACTTTTCGTCCAGCTCGCCCAGATACAGGTCAGCCATCGGCGCGAAGCGCTTGAGTTGCTCCAGACCCGGCGGGTTCTGGCGGGTGTCGGCCACGGCAAAGGACAGGCCCTGGCCTGCCAGATAACGGGCGACCGAGAGCCCGCTGCTGCCGAGCCCGACGATGATCCGTTGTTTGTCCGTGGTAATCAGAGACACGCTCTGCTCCTCAACGCAGTTTCAGGGTGGCCAGACCGATCAGCACCAGTACCACGGTGATGATCCAGAAGCGCACGATCACGCGCGGCTCAGGCCAGCCCTTAAGTTCAAAGTGGTGGTGAATCGGTGCCATGCGGAACACCCGGCGACCGGTCAACTTGAACGACGCCACCTGCACGATGACCGACAGCGTCTCCACCACAAAAATGCCGCCCATGATGAACAGCACAATTTCCTGCCGCACGATGACGGCAATCACACCCAGTGCGGCGCCCAGCGCCAGCGCACCCACGTCGCCCATGAAGACCTGAGCCGGATAGGTGTTGAACCAGAGAAAGCCGAGACCGGCACCCAGCAGCGCGCCACAGAAGATGATCAGCTCACCAGCGCCCGGCACATAGGGAATCAGCAGGTACTCGGCGAACTTGGCGTTACCCGACAGGTAGGCAAAGATGCCCAGCGCGCCGCCAACCATGACCGTCGGCATGATCGCCAGCCCGTCCAGGCCATCGGTCAGGTTGACCGCGTTACTGGAGCCGACGATGACGAAGTAGGTCAGCACAACGAACATTACGCCCAGCTGGAACTCGACCTGCTTGAAGAACGGCACGATCAGGGTGGTCTCGACCGGCGTTTTGGCTGCCATGTACAGCACAACGGCTGCCGCCAGACCGAACACCGACTGCCAGAAGTACTTCCAGCGAGACGGCAGGCCGCGGGAGTTCTTCTCGATCACCTTGCGATAGTCGTCGACCCAGCCAACCGCACCAAAGCTGAAGGTCACGCCCAGCACCACCCAGACGTAGAGATTGCTCAGGTCAGCCCACAGCAGGGTACTGACACCAATGGCAACCAGAATCAGCGCGCCGCCCATGGTCGGTGTGCCCTTCTTCGACAGGTGCGACTGCGGGCCGTCGTTGCGCACAGCCTGTCCGATCTGACGAATTTGCAGGGTGCGAATCATCCACGGACCCAGGAACAGCGCCATCGCCAGCGCAGTCAACACACCCAGGATGCCGCGCAGCGTGAGGTACTGGAACACGGCAAAGCCGGAGTAGTACTGCTGTAGGTATTCGGCGAGTAAAAGCAACATGTCAGCTGGCCCCGTTATCGTTTTCGTGCGTGTCAGCCGGGGCCAGAAGGCCGGCGACCACTACATCCATGCCCGCACTACGCGAGCCTTTGACCAACACGCGTGTGTTGGCATCCAGATCCTGTTTGATGGCAACGATCAGCGCCTCGCGACTATCGAAGAGACGACCGTTGGCGCCGAATGCTTCTACCGCCAGCGCCGAGAGGCGGCCGGTTGCATACACACCGTCGAGTCCTTGCTCTCGCGCATGCACGCCGACATCGCGGTGACTTTGCTTGGCCCACTCGCCAAGCTCCCCCATATCACCGAGGACCAGAAGACGACGCCCTGCCAGACCGGCGAGTACATCAATCGCCGCTTTGACCGAAGCCGGATTGGCGTTGTAGGCATCATCAATGATCTGCGCACCTGCAATGCCGGTGCGCCAGTTACCACGGCCATCGACCGGGGCCAGAGCGGCCAGACCACGGGCAATTGCGTCCAAATCGGCACCAGCGGCGAGCGCCGCACCGGCTGCAGCGAGGGCATTGGCAATGTTGTGTTCGCCGCGCAGCTGCAGGCTGACGGCGACTGTGCCCGCAGGCGTTACCAGGGAAAAGTGCGGGCAACCTGCTTCATCGATTTCAACTGTTTCAGCGCGCAGCTGCGCGGTGGGATTTTTCATGCTGAACGAGCAGGCGGTGCGACGGCTGCCGAGCAGCTGATACCACTGTTCAAACCACGGGCTGTCCAGATTGAGAATCGCCTGACCGCCGTCAGGCAATGCGCTGACGATCTCGCCCTTGGCCTTGGCGATGCTTTCCGGGCTGCCGAAGCGACCAACATGCGCCATACCAGCGTTGGTCAGCACACTGATCTGCGGCTTGACCAACCCCATGGTGTAATTGATGTCGCCGATCTGAGCCGCGCCCATCTCGATCACGGCAAAGCGGTGTTCGGCGGTAAGTTGCAGCAGCGTCAGCGGCACGCCGAGTTCGTTGTTCAGGTTGCCCTGGGTCGCCAATACCGGACCGCACTCGCGCAGAATGGCTGCGAGCATTTCCTTGACGGTGGTCTTGCCGCTAGAGCCGGTAATGCCAACCACGGTGCCGCTGAACTGCTCGCGCACCAGCGCGCCCAATTGGCCCAGTGCCAACTGACAGTCATGCACCAGCAACTGGGGCAGGTCGTCATCGACAAGGTATTCCACCATCGCAGCGGCCGCGCCGTTTTCGCGGGCTTGAGCGACAAAGTCGTGACCGTTGCTGCGGCTTCCGGGCAAGGCGACGAACAAGCCGCCCTTGGCAACCTTGCGCGCATCAATGCTGACGCTGTCGAAGTGGGTGTCTACGCCGTTAAGCGTGGCGGCCAGAGGCTTGAGCAGATCGGACAGGCGCAGTGCATCAAGCATGAGCGACCTCCCACTGCTGCAGCGCGAGGCTGGCTTGTTCAATATCACTGAAGGGGTGACGCACGCCGTCAATCTCCTGGTAATTCTCGTGACCCTTACCGGCGAGCAGAATCACATCGCCGGGCTGCGCTGCCGCTATCGTCTTGGCGATGGCTTGCGCACGGTTGGGTATGACGGTCAACGCCTGCGGGTGTTCCGCACCTTGGCAAATTTGTTCAATGATCTGTGACGACGACTCGGTTCTGGGGTTGTCATCGGTCACAACCACCGCCTGAGCGTGCTGCTCAGCGACCCGCGCCATCATCGGGCGCTTGCCGTTATCACGGTCGCCACCACAACCGAACACACAGATGACGCGCCCCGCCGCATGCTGATGCAGCGCAGTCAACGCTTTCTCCAGCGCATCCGGGGTATGTGCGTAATCGACGACGACCAGGGGCAGATCACCGCCACCCAGTCGTTGCATGCGTCCAGCCGGTGGCTGCAGCTGCGCGATCCGCTCAAGCGCTGCATCCATCTCCACGCCGAGTGCCAGCAAACTGCCGAGCACGGCCAGCAGATTGCTCATATTGAAGCTGCCCAGCAGCGAGCTGCGCAGCGCGAACGAGCGCCCTTCTACCTGCACCTGGGCACTCAGCCCCAGGCTGTCGCACACCAGCTCGCTGCAATAAATCGCAGCAGCCGGGTCAGTCAGACTGAAACCCATCACCGGCGCCGCGCAGCGCGCCGCCAACTGACGCCCGAACGGGTCATCCAGATTAATAACTGCCGCCTTCAGCTCGCGCTGGAACAACTTGGCCTTAGCATCGCCATAGGCAGCCATCGTGCCGTGGTAGTCCAGATGGTCGCGGCTCAGGTTGGTGAACACAGCGACCTCAAACCGCACCGCCTCAACGCGATGCTGGTCCAGCGCATGCGAAGACACCTCCATAGCCACATGGGTCGCACCCTGATCGCGCATGGTGGCGAGATGGCGCTGGACGGCAACCGCACTCGGCGTGGTCATACCGTGATCAATGAGCGCCCCGGCCAAACCGCTGCCGAGGGTCCCGATCACGCCACAGCTGTAACCCAAACGGTCCAACGCCTGGGCCAGCATCTGGCTGATGCTGGTCTTGCCATTGGTGCCGGTGATGCCGATCACTTTCATGGCCGCGCTAGGTTGACCATAAAAGGTGTCGCCCAAAGCAGATACCTGTTCGGCCAGGTTCGACACCTGAACAACGGGGACGCCGATGGAACCAGCGATACCCACCTTCGGCTCGCACGCAACAGCCGCAGCGCCTGCAGCAACGGCTTGCGCAATGAAGTCACGGCCATCGTGACGCAGGCCCGGGAAGGCAAGGAAGAGATCGCCAGCCGCGACACCGCGGCTATCCATCGTCAGGTTGCGAATTTCAACATCGGCAGGCTGCGCCGCCGGGAACAGTTGAGACAACTTCATCTCTGCTCCCCCGCTGACGCGACAGCCGGCAGTGCAGGCTGATCAAGCGATGCCAGGTTATCCGGCGCGACATTCATCAGACGCAGCGCGTTGGACATCAAGCCACCGAACACCGGCGCAGCGACCAAACCACCGTAGTAACCGCCGTTGCTGGGCTCGTCGATCACCACCGCGATAGCAATGCGCGGGTCAGTGCTCGGACCAAAGCCAGCGAAAAGTGAACGATAGGAGTCTTCCTGATAACCCTTGCTGGACGTGCTGGCTTTGCGCGCAGTACCGCTCTTGCCGGATACGTGGTAACCCGGAACACGTGCGCGGAAGGTGCCTCCCTCAGCCTCAATGACGTTCTGCAGCATGCCCTGAACCATGCGAGTGGCGTCTTCGGGCAGCACTTGCTCTGCATCGGGATCACCTTCAACCCGCAACAGCGACATAGGCACCTTACGGCCGTCGTTGGCCAGAATGGCGTAGGCCTGAGCCAACTGCACCGCAGTAACGGACAGACCATAACCGTAAGAAAGAGCAGCGGTTTCAGCCGAGCGCCAGGTACGGTAAGTAGGCAGCTTGCCGACGCTTTCACCGGGGAAGCCAACACCGGTGTACTCACCCAGACCCACCGCCGCCATGGCGTCATGGACGACCTCACCGCCGATATCCAGCGCCACCTTACTCATACCGACGTTACTGGACTTGAGCAGGATGCCCGCCAGGTCGAGCACGCCACCCGGCGCACGTGACACGTCGCGGATCGTGTATTGGCCGATACGCAGGGTACCGGGATAGACGTTCACCTGATCACTCGGCTTCCAGCGACCGGTCGCCAGCGCAGCGGTCATGGAAATCGGTTTCATGGTCGAGCCCGGTTCGAACACATCGATCATGGCCCGATTGCGCATCATGCTCGGCTGCAGGTGCGAGCGATTGTTCGGGTTGTAGGACGGCTGGTTAACCATCGCCAGCACTTCACCGGTGTGCACATCAAGCATCACGACCGACCCAGCCTTGGCGCCAAACTCTTGCATGCCTTCACGCAGCTGGCGGTGGGCCAGATACTGCAGGCGCAGGTCAATCGACAAGCGCAGGTCGTTGCCCGGGCGGGCGTTACTGATGACCTGCACGTCCTTGATCAGGCGGCCACGGCGATCTTGCAGCACCTGACGCTTGCCGGGCACACCCTGCAGCCACTGGTCATAGGCCAGCTCAAGACCTTCCTGACCCTGCTCGTCGACATTGGTAAAGCCGACCAGGTGCGCCGCCACTTCACCGGCCGGGTAGAAGCGACGATATTCCTCGATGCTGTATACACCGTGCACCTTGAGCGCCATCACCGCCTCACCATCAGCTGGCGTCATGCGGCGACGCAAATAGATGAACTCTTTGTCGGCATTGGCCTTCAGACGCTCGCTGAAGGTTGCCAGATCAGTGCCCAGCGTACGAGCAAGTTCAGGCCAGTGCGACTGCTGATCAATCAGCTGCGACGGGTTGGCCCAGATAGTCAGCACCGGCGTACTGATCGCCAGCGGCTCGCCGTTGCGATCAGTGATTTGTCCACGGTGCGCGGGAATCGGCACGTGACGCACACTGCGCTTGTCGCCTTGGTCACGCAGGAAGCCTTCATCCAGCACATGCAGTGCGGCGATGCGCCAGGCAACCGCGACGCAGCACAGCCCCAGCAACCCGATCACCAGGCGGAACCGCCAGGGATAGAGGCTGCCATTGGGCTTGAGCGCGAATTTCTTCATCGTTTCACCAGAATCACGTCGCTGGGCTCGGGCACATGCATGCCGAGCTGCTCGGTAGCGATACGTTCGATTCGGCTATAGGCCGTCCAAGTGCTCTGCTCCAGCACCAGTCGCCCCCACTCGGCCTGCGCCTTTTCCCGCACGTCCATCTCGGTCGCCAACTCATTGAGCAGTTGGCGACTCCAATGGGCGCTGAAGGACACTGCCAGCGCGCTGGCAACGCCCAGCACGAATACCAGCGTCAACCAGCCGCTGCCAGCTGGCAGACCGGAACGCTTGGGCAGTTGCGCAGGCGCGTTCATCAACGCTTCTCCGCAATCCGCAGCACAGCGCTGCGAGCACGTGGGTTTGCATCAATCTCGGCAGCGCTCGGCTTGATCGCCTTGCCCACCAGGTTGATGGAAACCGGGATATCGATGTCACGAATCGGCAGGTCACGCGGAATAGGCGCACCCTTCGCTTCACGACGCATGAACTGTTTGACCATGCGATCTTCCAGCGAATGGAAGCTGATCACGGCCAAGCGACCGGCCGGTGCCAGGACGTCAAGCGCAGCACGCAAGCCATCAGCCAGATCATCCAGCTCACGATTAATAAAGATACGAATACCTTGAAACGCGCGCGTCGCAGGATGCTTGCCCTTCTCCCAGGCGGGGTTGGCTTCCTTGATCACCGCGGCCAGATCGCCGGTGCGGGTAAACGGCTGCTCGGCACGACGGGTAACTACCGCACGCGCCATGCGTTTGGAAAAGCGCTCCTCGCCATACTCTTTCAGCACGGTGGCGATGTCGGCCTCGCTGGCGCTGTTGACCCACTCCGCCGCGCTCTGGCCGGCGCCGGGATTCATGCGCATATCAAGCGGGCCGTCGTTCAGAAAGCTGAAGCCGCGAGTAGGGTCATCCAGTTGTGGCGACGACACCCCCAGATCAAGCAGAACACCGCTGATACGCCCGTGCAGACCGCGCGCACGCATTTCGTCGGCCATCTCGGCAAAGGACCGCTGCACAACGACAAAGCGGCCGTCTTCGGCCGCCAGTTGTTCGCCAGCCCGGATGGCTTCCGGATCTTTGTCAAAGGCAATCAGCCTTCCCTCTGGCCCCAGTCGCGCGAGCAACGCTCGACTATGCCCCCCACGCCCGAAGGTACCGTCGATATAGATGCCGTCAGGCTGGATGGCGAGCGCATCAAGCGCTTCGTTCAGCAAGACGCTGATATGGGAAAAATTAGACACAGTACTCACAGGCTCAGCGAGTGCAGTTCGGCCGGCAGCTCGCCAGCCTCCTGCGACTCGTCCAGGTAGGCGGAAGTGGTGGCAGTCCAGGCATCTTCACTCCAGAGCTCGAACTTGCCGATTTGACCGACCAGCATCACCTTCTTATCCAGCCCGGCGTATTCACGCAGCAGCGGCGGAACGACAAAGCGACCGGCGCCATCCAGCTCGAGCTCGAAGGCATTACCGATCAGCAGTCGTTGCAGACGTTTAACCGCAGGATTCATGTTGGGCGCTTGACGCAGCTTGGCTTCAACGGCCTCCCATTCGTGCAGGGGGTAGATCCACAAACAACGGTCTTCCAGCGCGATCGTCACCACCAATTGCCCAGCACAAGACTCCAACAGACGATCACGATAGCGCGCAGGCATCGCGAGTCGCCCTTTGGCGTCGAGGTTGATGGCATTGGCTCCACGAAACACGTCGTTGTCCTTCCCCTAGATCATTGGCCGGAGCTCGCCAAAAATTCCCACTCCGCCCCACATATCACCACTTTGCGACACTATAGAAATGCACCTATACAGCGTCAAGAGCCGCACACAGGAAAAAAACCTTGCGTAGCAGTGGTTTAGCGCGTTTTACCGGGAATATGGATGCAAAAGAGGAATACTTGAACGGGTAAAAAACAGACAAAGCAAAAACATCGCCCCGTAACTTAAAGTGAATTATGAGGAGTAAGATTTTTTTGCTCTAAGAAGGTGACGCTCATAAAGGAAGGAAAATAAGAGTTGGCCTGTAAGCCGGGTTCTGTCGAGGACAGTCATTCCTCTGGGATCGCCATCACTGACGACCTCTAGCAACCTACCCGAATCCAGTGCGGGCCACACCGACGGATTCCTATTTGGTCTTGCTCCAAGTGGGGTTTACCACGCCACAGACTGTTACCAGCTGCGCGGTGCGCTCTTACCGCACCTTTTCACCCTTACCGGCGCTTACGCGCTTAGGCGGTTTGCTTTCTGCTGCACTTTCCGTAGGCTCGCGCCTCCCAGGCGTTACCTGGCACTTTGCCCTGTGGAGCCCGGACTTTCCTCCATGACACCGCTTGCGCGACATCACAGCGACTGCCCAGCCAACTCTTGGCGGCAAGATTAACGACCGCGGCGATGCAGAGCAAGCATTGCCTTGCATCAGCCGCAAACAACCGACGAGCAGCCTACTCCCCAGTTCGCTCCAGCGCGATCTGATACAGCAAATTCTTGCGCACGCCGGTGATTTCCGACGCAAGCTTCGCTGCCCGCTTGACTGGCATTTCCGCCAGCAGCAAATCAAGCACCCTCAGCGCCTCGTCTCCCACCGCGTCGGCATCCGGCTGCGGCGCCCCTTCGACCACCAGTACACACTCGCCCCGCTGCTGATCGGAATCAGCCGCCACCCAGGCAACCAGTTCCGCCAGCGGCGCCGCATGCAGGGTCTCAAACGTCTTGGTTAGCTCACGGGCCAGCAGCACGCGACGCTCATTGCCCAGCACCTGCTGCATATCCTGCAAACACTCAAGCAGGCGGTGCGGCGCCTCGTAGATCATCCAGGTCCTATCCTCCGCCGCCATTGACTGCAGACGCTGGCGGCGCCCATGCGCTTTGGCCGGCAGGAAGCCTTCAAAGGCAAAGCGATCCGACGGCATGCCCGCCGCACTCAATGCCGCAATCAACGCACAGGCACCTGGAACCGGTGACACCTTGACCCCCGCTTCTCGCGCCTGGCGCACCAAGTGATAGCCCGGATCAGATATGAGCGGCGTGCCTGCATCAGAAATCAAGGCAATATCGTCGCCGGCCAGCAGCCGCTCCACCAACCGCTCGCCCTTCCCACGCTCATTGTGATCGTGACACGCCGTCATGGGTGTGCCGATACCAAAGTGCTGCATCAGCCGGGCGCTGTGCCTGGTATCCTCGGCAGCGATCAGTTGCACATCCTTGAGCACCTGCAGTGCGCGAGGACTCATGTCCTGAAGATTACCGATTGGCGTAGCCACCACAAAAAGAGTGCCAGCGAGTGTGGTCATGGGAATTCCTGAGTGCAATTTGTGACGCATTGTACAGCAGCCACCCCGGTGACGCTGAGCACCTTGGAGATTGGCCTCCCGCTTAGGTACAATGCCGCACTCAACCCGCCGGTTTCCAACCACTCGCCCCGCACGTAAGGACACCTCGCATGCACCGCTCCATTCGCCTGTCGACCCTGGCCCTGACACTGACCACGGTGTTGGCTGGCTGTGCTTCCGCACCGAAAAGTCTGGACGAGCTGCCTCGCACCCCTGACGCCTCAGTGGAAGAGATTCTCAAGAACGCGGGACGCTATGAAGGCGCGGAAGCCAACCTGCTCCGCCTGCACGCCGCGCAGACCGCACTGAACAACGGCAACCCGGAACAGACCAACCGAATCCTGCAGGACATCCCACAGAGCGACCTGCCCACTGACCAGCAGATCCGCTTTAGCGAACTGCAGGCCACCAGCGCCCTGGCGCTCGGCGACAGCGCTGGCGCGCTGCGCGCGATCCAGCACCCCGCCTTGCGCCAACTGGATATTCGCCCACTTGCCGAGCAGCTGCGCCTCCAACAGCTGCGCGCTGACATCCTCGACACCAACGGCCTCTTCGTCGATGCCGCCCAAGAGCGCGTGTATATCCACAGCCTGCTTGATGCAGGCCAGCAAGCGAGTAACAGTCAAGCGATCTGGGAAAGCCTGAGCAAAGCCGACACCCCAGCGCTGCAGACGGCGAGCAACAACGCCACCGGCGAGTTCGCCGGCTGGTTGGAGCTGGCACTGATTACGCGCAAGCAGCGCAACCTGGATCTGCAAATCCGCTCTCTGCAAGCGTGGAAAACCGAGAACCCCAATCACCCAGCGGCCAACCAGCTGCCGGATGCCATCCAGCAGATTGAAGCACTGCAGGCGAGCCGCCCCACGCACATCGGGCTACTCCTGCCATTTAACGGCCCACTGGCAAGCGCCGCTCAGGCACTGCGCGACGGCTTTCTAGCCGCACAGTATCAAGCGCAAAGCCAAGGAATCGCCCAACCTCAGGTCACTCTCTACGACAGCACCCAATACGCCAGCGCCATGGAAGCACTCAACCAGGCCCAACGTGACGGCGTGCAGTGGGTTATTGGCCCACTGGAAAAGGAAAAGGTTGCGCAACTGGCTAGCGCGGGCGAGCTGCCTCTACCAACCCTGGTGCTCAACTACGCAGAGCAAAGCACCGCCGCGAGCAGCATTTATCAATTCGGTCTCGCCCCGGAAGATGAGGCACGCTCTGCGGCGATTCGAGCCTGGAATGACGGCCATCGGCGCATGGCAACCCTAAGCACCCGCGACGACTGGAGCCAGAGAGCCAACCGTGCATTTACCACTGAGTGGCAAGCCCTTGGCGGGACCATCATAGGCCAGGAGCTGGTTGATCAGCCTGCTGCCGTCGCAAACCAGATGGGTGAGTTGCTGAAAATCAAGCAAAGCGAGAACCGCGCCAACCGCATCAGCAGCCTCTTAGGCGACGTGCTCTCGCAACCCACTCCCCGCCAGGATCTCGACGCCCTGTTCCTCGCCGCGACACCGCTGCAGGCTCGCCAGATCAAGCCAACCCTGGCGTTCCAATACGCAGCTGAGCTGCCGGTTTATGCGACATCGCATTCGTACCAGATAGACCCAACCGGCATGCAGAACACCGATCTGGACGGCCTGCTAATCGCCGAGATCCCGTGGCTGCTAGACCGTAGCGACCCTCTATACGGCGAGGTAACCAGCAACTGGCCCCAAGCCACCGGCGCGCTCGGTCGCCTCTATGCGATGGGCATCGACACCCAGCGGATCTTCGCCCGTTTGCCGCAAATGCGTCAGTATCCCGATACGCGTATTGAAGGCGCCACAGGTGAGCTAACCCTGGACGCAAATGGCCGCATCCAGCGCAACCTCCCGTGGGGCCAGATTCAAGACGGCCTCCTGCAGCCTGCCGCACCGAGCAACAGCAGCCCACTTTGATGCTGCGCCTGACCAGCAGGCAGCAACGAGGCAACCAGGCCGAGCGCATGGCTGAACAAATCATGCGCAAGGCCGGTCTATCCTGTGAGGCGCGCAATTACCGGTGCCGACAGGGCGAGCTTGATCTGGTCATGCGCGACGGCGATACAGTAGTATTTGTCGAAGTGCGCTACAGGCAGCAGAGCCGTTGGGGGAGCGCAGCAGAAAGCGTCAATCGGGCGAAGCAGCAACGCCTGATCCTGGCCGCAGAGCATTATCTGCTGCACCACCCCCGCCTGACCAACCGTCCCTGTCGCTTTGACGTCATAGCCGCCGAAGGCGACCCCTCCAATCCAGCGTCCTACACCTGGATCCGTGAGGCATTCACTTGCTAGCGAGTTTCCCTATGGATATGCAACACCGCATCAGACAGCTTTTCACCGACAGCATCGAAACCAAGACCCGCGCCATGGACGTGCTCGGCCCCAGCATCGAGCAGGGCAGCCAGATGATGGTTAATGCACTGCTCAGCGAAGGCAAGATCCTCACCTGCGGAAACGGTGGATCGGCAGGCGACGCACAGCACTTCTCTTCTGAACTGCTGAACCGCTTCGAGCGCGAGCGCCCCAGCCTACCCGCCATCGCGCTGACGACCGACGCGTCGACGATTACCTCGATCGCCAACGACTACAGCTACGAAGAAGTCTTTTCCAAGCAAATCCGCGCACTCGGCCAACCTGGCGACATTCTGCTGGCCATCTCTACCAGCGGAAACTCCGCCAACGTGATGCAGGCCATTCAAGCCGCCCACGACCGGGAGATGCATGTTGTTGCCCTGACCGGCCGCGATGGCGGCGCCATGGCATCACTGCTGATGCCAGAAGACGTCGAAATCCGCGTTCCGGCCCGCTCCACTGCGCGCATCCAGGAAGTTCACCTGCTGGCAATCCACTGCCTGTGCGACCTTATCGACCGCCAACTGTTCGGGAGCGAAGAATGAAGCGACTGTCCGCCATTGCCCTCGCACTGACGCTCGCAGGTTGCAGCTCGGTTCTGACTGCAACGCGCGACACCCCCATTGAGGACAACCACGGCACCCGCACCATCGGCAGTAGCATTGATGATCAGCTCATCGAAACCAAGGTTGCAGTCAATGTAAACAAGGCCAACGGCGCCATCGAGAGCGAAGGCCGCATCGTCGTGACCAGCTACAACGGCGTTGTACTACTGGCCGGCCAAGTGCCGCGTGGCGACTTGATCGCACCTGCCGGTGAGGCAGCGAAGCAAGTGCAGAAGGTCAAGGTAGTTCACAATGAGCTCACCGCCGGACCACGACTGTCACTGCTCGCGCGCAATCAGGACGCCCTGATCACCGCCAATCTGAAGGCGCGCCTGCTCACCGACGGCACTATCCCCGGCTCCCGCATCAAGGTCGTAACCGAGGCTGGCGTTGTCTACCTGATGGGCCTGGTCACTCACCACGAAGCCAATTTAGCCGTCGCGCAAGCCCAGCAAGTTGGTGGCGTTCAGCGTATCGTCAAGCTGTTCGAATACCTGGACTGACGCCCTCCGGCAAACAAAAAGCCCCGCATTGCGGGGCTTTTTGTTTACTTAACAACTTTGAGCGAGGGGCGACCGCCACCTTCTGGCCGAGGAGGCTGAGGCGGCTTATCACCACCATCCGAATCCGCCGACTGAGGACCACTCGGCTCCAATTCGAACACCATACCCTGGCCATTCTCACGAGCGTAAATCGCCATCACAGCGCCGATCGGGATCCAGACCTGCTGAGCCACCCCACCAAAGCGACCATCGAAGCTAATCAGCTCATTATCCATATTCAGCTCACGCACCGCGCTGGGCGACAGGTTGAGCACAATCTGGCCATCTTCGACAAACGCCGCGGGGACCGCAGTGTCTGGATATTCAGCATTCACCAGCAAGTATGGTGTGCACTGGTTATCCAGAATCCACTCGTACAGCGCGCGGACCAGATAAGGACGGCTGGAGCTCATTTCGACCATACCCGCTTCCTCCACTCAGCTTGTCTTCATATCCCGCTCAGCGGGCGAGAGACTGGCGATAAAGCCCTCACGCGCAAAAATACGCTCCATATAATCCAGCAGGGGCTTTGCCTGTTTGGGCAACTCAACACCCAACTCAGGCAGGCGCCACAGAATCGGCGCAATACAGCAGTCAACCAGACTAAACTCATCGCCCATGAAGAACGGCATTTCCGCAAACACCGGAGCAACCCCGATGAGACTCTCGCGCAACTCCTTGCGCGCGCGGGTGACTTCCGCCGCACTGCTCTTCGGATCGACGATAACATCCACCAGACGGCACCAGTCACGCTGTACTCGATACATCAATAGACGACTATTGGCGCGAGCGACCGGGTATACCGGCAACAACGGAGGATGCGGGAAACGCTCATCCAGGTACTCCATCATGATATTCGGCTCATAGAGCACCAGATCACGATCAAGCAGCGTAGGAACACTATTGTAGGGGTTATTCTCGGCAAGCTCCTGCGGATGATCGCCCGGCTCGACGTTAATCACGTCAACGGTAACCCCCTTTTCTGCCAGCACAATTCTGACCCGATGACAGTAGTGATCACGGGGGTCGGAGAAAAATGCCATGGAGGAACGCTTGTTGGCGGTTACGCCCATATGTAAACCCTCATCCTTATTCGGACTGCGGCAGGTGCCAAACTGACACCTAAAAGCACAAAGCGCGCAGCCAGGCCGCGCGCGCAGAGCGCCATTATACCCCAGAAACAAGTGCGCGCCCTCAAGGGGCGCGCACGGATCATCAATGACTCAGACGATCAATGGACATCTCGCCAGTATTCGCGCTTCAGCAGGTACGCAAATACAAACAGGAAGGCCAGATACAGCAGCACATAAACACCAATGCGGTGACGCTCCAGCTTGATCGGGTCTGCCGAATAAGCCAGGAAGCTGACCAGGTTACGAACCGTGGTATCAAACTCTTCCTCGGTCTGGGTACCAGTACCCGGAACCACAGTCAGCACGTCGCACTGCTCTTGCTTAATGACATCGCCACTCAGCGTATCGCGCATCACCTTGCCATCGTGATCCTTGACCGGCATGGCTTTACAGCCGATGACCTGACGACCCTGCAGCTCGGCCAGCACGTTCGGCATGCCCACGTTCGGGAACACCTTGTTGTTGGCACCCAGCGGACGGGAAGGATCCTCGTAGAAGGTACGCAGATAGGTGTAGAGCCAGTCAGTACCGCGAACACGAGCAACCAGAGTCAGATCCGGCGGCGCTGCGCCGAACCACTTCTTGGCGTCGGCGCCGCGCATGCCGTTCTTCATGTGGTCACCGATCAAAGTACCTTCGGTGAACACCAGGTTATCCAGCATCAACTGCTCAGGAATACCCAGATCAGTGGCAACGCGCTCATAACGCTGATACTGCGCAGAGTGGCAACCCATGCAGTAGTTGGCAAAGGTCCGCGCGCCATCCTGCAGCGCAGCCTTGTCAGCGATATCAACGTTTGCTTCATCCAGGTGGTAGCCAGAACCGCCCGCCGCGAAGGCGACAGCCGGAACCAGAGCAAACATCAGGGCAATAAGTTGTTTTTTCATTAGCCAGTAACCCTCTCCGGAACCGGTTTGGTCTTCTCCATCCGCGTGTAGAACGGCATCAGGATGAAGAAGGCGAAATACAGAACGGTACAAACCTGCGACAGCAAGGTGCGACCCGGAGTGGACGGGATAGCACCCAGCACACCGAGAATTACGAAGCAGACGCAGAAGATGACCAGCCAAAGCTTGCTCATCCAGCCTTTATAGCGGATGGAGCGAACCGGGCTACGGTCCAGCCAGGGCAGAACAAACAGAATTGCAATCGCCGCACCCATTGCCAGTACACCCGGGAAAGCAGAGCCAGCAATAGACGGAACAGCACGCAGGATCGCGTAGAACGGCGTGAAGTACCAAACCGGAGCGATGTGGTCAGGTGTCTTCAGCTGGTTGGCGATCTCGAAGTTCGGCTTCTCAAGGAAATAACCACCCATTTCCGGGAAGAAGAACACGATGGCGCAGAACACGAACAGGAAGACCACCACGCCGACGATGTCCTTGACGGTGTAGTACGGGTGGAAGGCGATGCCGTCCAGCGGCTTGCCATTCTCATCCTTGAACTTCTTGATATCGATACCATCGGGGTTGTTGGAGCCAACCTCATGCAGCGCGATGATGTGCAGCACGACCAGACCCAGCAACACAATCGGCAGCGCGATGACGTGCAGCGCGAAGAAGCGGTTCAGAGTAATACCGGAAATCAGGAAGTCGCCGCGCACCCACTGGGCCAGGTCAGGGCCAATGAACGGGATTGCACCGAACAGCGAGATAATTACCTGGGCACCCCAGTACGACATCTGCCCCCAAGGCAGCAGGTAGCCCATGAAGGCCTCACCCATCAGCACCAGGTAGATCAGCATACCGAACAGCCAGATCAGCTCACGCGGCTTCTGATAAGAGCCGTACATCAGGCCGCGCAGCATGTGCAGGTAAACCACCACGAAGAACGCAGAGGCACCGGTAGAGTGCAGATAGCGCAGCAGCCAGCCGTACTCAACATCACGCATGATGTACTCAACGGAGGCAAATGCACCTTCGGCGGACGGCTCGTAGCTCATGGTCAACCAGATACCGGTAACCAGCTGGTTTACCAGCACCAGCATGGCCAGGGAGCCAAAGAAATAGAAGAAGTTGAAGTTCTTGGGCGCGTAGTACTTGGTCAGGTGATCTTCCATCACCTGAGTGACGGACATCCGCTCATTCACCCACTGCATCAATTTATTCATCAGGCGCTCTCCTGATCCACGCCGATCACGATTACGTCATCAGACTCATATGAATAGGGCGGTACCGGAAGATTCAGGGGCGCAGGCTGGCCCTTGAAGACACGACCGGACATGTCGTAGTGGGAACCATGGCAAGGGCAGAAATAGCCGCCTTTCCAGTCCGCACCCATGTCGGCTGCAGCGACTTCAGGCTTGAACAGCGGAGAGCAGCCCAGGTGAGTACACACACCCATGACCACCAGCAGCTCAGGCTTGATCGCGCGCGTCTTGCCGTCAACATATGCTGGCTGCACCGAGGCCTGCGAGTTCGGGTCAGCTACGACCGAATCCATCTCGTCCAGGACCGCAATGGCCTCAGGCGTACGATGCGAAACGAACACTGGCTGACCGCGCCACTCGACAACGATCTGCTGCCCCAGCTCGATCTTGCTGACATTCACCTTTACCGGCGCACCAGCCGCTTTGGCTCGAGCGCTGGGGAACCAAGCCCCCACAAAGGGGGTTGCGGCCCCCACTGCTCCGGCGGCACCAACCACACTTGTGGCGGCCACCAGGAAGCGACGCCGGCCATTATTCACGCCGTCATTACTCATCCAGTCGTCTCCCATCAGCTAATTTCTGGACCTTTTAAGAAGGCCTTTTGAAGTGTTGAACAGCCTGCACAAAATGAAACCGATGGTAATGAAAAACCCCTTTTTTGACAAGGTGATATCCATTCCCAGCACGGCCGTCACTATACCGAATTCGCGCCCAATCAGGGACTTGCATCTAACCATAGCAGGCGCGACACCTTGCCGCAGATACGAAAACGCCCGGCACTCCTTCCGGAGCCCGGGCGTTTTCCAGCGCAATACGAGATTAACGCTTGGAGTACTGCGGACGCTTACGCGCTTTACGCAGACCGACTTTCTTACGCTCAACTTCACGAGCGTCACGGGTAACGTAACCCGCTTTGCGCAGCTCGCTACGCAGAGTCTCGTCATACTCCATCAGAGCACGGGTAATACCGTGACGGATGGCGCCAGCTTGACCAGAGATACCACCACCGCTGACAGTCACATAGATGTCGAACTTCTCGGTGCTCTCGGTCAGCTCAAGCGGCTGACGAACAACCATGCGAGCAGTTTCGCGGCCGAAGAAGTTTTCCAGGCTGCGATTGTTGATAGAGATATTGCCAGAACCCGGACGCAGGAATACGCGAGCGGTGGCAGTTTTACGACGGCCAGTGCCGTAGTTTTGTGTCGCCGACATGGTGAACTCCTTAGATCTTCAGTTCTTGGGGCTGTTGTGCAGCATGCGGATGAGAAGCGCCTTTGTAGACCTTCATCTTCCGATACATTGCACGACCCAGGGGGTTCTTCGGCAACATGCCTTTGACAGCAGACTCGATAACACGCTCAGGAGCGCGCTGGATCAGCTTTTCAAAGTTGATGGACTTGATACCACCCGGGAAACCGGAGTGGCTGTAGTACATCTTGTCCTGAACCTTGTTACCGGTTACGTGAACTTTCTCGGCATTGATGATGACGATGTAATCACCGGTATCAACGTGAGGGGTGTATTCGGGCTTGTGCTTGCCGCGCAGACGTGAAGCAACCTCGGTTGCCAGACGACCCAGAGTCAGACCACTGGCGTCGACGACGTACCAATCACGTTTTACGGTTTCAGGTTTTGCGCTGAAGGTTTTCATTAATCCTAGCCTCAGAGGCCGCTTTCAAAAGAAGACGGCAAATCTTACAGAGTGAAATGTGTTTTTACAAGACAACAAAGCCTAGAACAGACACTCAGTGGGGGCTGCGTGGGTCTGGGTGGCATCTGTGCTGTAAACAACAACGACAGGCTAGGCATCCTGTCGAAAGTGGCGGGCATTATGCCAATCAGCAAAAAAAATACAACCCTTATTTACCCTTATGATCAATAATGAAACGTCCTTTCGGCAACCAAGGAGTGCTCCATGCAATACCGCCCACTCGGCCGCAGCAACCTCAAGGTGAGTGCACTGTGCCTCGGCACCATGACCTGGGGTGAGCAGAACACCCAGCAGGAAGCCTTTGCTCAGATTGACCGGGCACGCGATGCTGGTGTCAATTTTATTGATACCGCCGAAATGTACCCAGTGCCGCCCAAGGGCGACACCTACGGCGCTACCGAAAGCATCATCGGCAATTACTTCCAGCAGCGCGGTGGCCGCGAGAATTGGATTATCGCCAGCAAGATTGCCGGCCCCGGCAACGGCCTGAGCTACCTGCGCAATGGCCGCACTCGCTTCACCAGCGACCACATCAACCAGGCTATAGACGGCAGCCTCCAACGCCTGCAAACCGACTACATCGACCTTTACCAACTGCACTGGCCTGACCGTCAGACCAACTACTTCGGCCAACTCGGCTATCGACACAACCCGGACGATGAGCTGACCGCCTTCGAGGACACGCTCGAAGCCCTGGACAACCTGATCAAGGCCGGCAAAATTCGTCACGTTGGCCTCTCCAACGAAACCCCTTGGGGCGTCAGCCGCTTCTTGCACCTGGCTGAGAGCCGCGGCTGGCCGCGCATGGTCTCGATTCAGAACCCGTACAACCTGCTTAATCGCACCTACGAGATCGGCCTCGCCGAGATGTCCATGCGTGAGCAGATTGGCCTGCTGGCCTACTCGCCACTGGCTTTTGGCGTACTGACCGGCAAGTACCTGAATGGCCTGCGCCCGGAGAAAGCACGCATTACGCTGTTTGAACGCTTCGTTCGCTACAGCAACCCTCAAGCCCAAAAGGCCTGTGCGCGCTACGTGCAACTGGCGCGCGACCACGGCATGGACCCAGCCCAGATGGCGCTCGCATTCGTGACCCGTCAACCATTTGTGACCAGCAACATTATCGGCGCCACCAACATGGACCAGCTGAATCGGAACCTGAGCAGCGTCAACATGGGCCTCACCGACAGTGTGCTTCAGGCCATCTCCGAGATCCATCAGAGCCAACCCAACCCCGCCCCCTGATCCAGTGGTGGCCGTCAGCAGGCGGCCACCACTTGACCCAACTGTCTCTACCAGTAGACACTGACCGCATACGGCCATTTCGGCCATATCTGTCTGATTCACCTTATAACGACAACAACCATGCCTAACCAAGCTCCGGACACCCTGAGCCAGGTCGCCATTCTCGCGACAGACTTCACAGTGACCTCCACTCTGGCGCAAGCCCGCGACGTCTTCTATATGGCCAGCCTAAACACCGGCCGTCAGCAGGGCCTCGGCCTCACGCCTGGCTTCGAGGTACTCACCGTCACGCCAGACGGCCAACCGGTAACCGGCTTCAGCCAGGATCCGATTCAAGCTGAAGCCAGCATCCACGACATCGAGCCCGAACTCATTATCCTGCCGTCGTTCTGGGCTGATTTCGACCAACTGCAGCAACAGTACCCACAGATCACTCCCTGGCTGCAGCAGCAGTACCAGCGCGGCGCACTGATCGGCGCGGTCGCTCTTGGCGCGTTCTGGCCTGCGGCAGCCGGTCTGCTCGACGGTCGCGAGGCAACAACCTACTGGCGCTTTCACGACGAATATCAGCAGCGCTTTCCCGCTGTAGACCTGCAACGCGACAAACACCTCACCGACGCAGGACAAGTGCTCTGCGCCGCTGGCATCAGCTCGGGCAGAGATCTGTTTGTGCACCTGGCGGAGAGACTATGCAGCCCGGAAGTGTCGCGCACACTCGCGCGTGACGCCTTTTACGAAGTTCAGCGCAACTACACACCCGGCGTTATCGGATTTGGCGGCCAGAAGATGCATCAGGACCTGCCGATCCTGCAGATTCAGCAGTGGCTGGAGCAGCACTTTGCGGAGAAGTTTCGCTTCGAGGACGTCGCCAGCCGCCACGGCATGAGCATCCGCAATTTCATGCGCCGCTTCCACCAGGCTACCGGGGACAAACCGCTGCATTACTTGCAACGGCTGCGTATTGAAATGGCCAAAACACTGCTGGTAACTGGTAACCAGAGCATCAAGACCATCAGCTACGAAATCGGTTACGACGACGCCAGCTTCTTCGCTCGACTGTTCCGCCAGCATACCGGCATGTCGCCGAATCAGTACCGCCGCGCCTATCTCCGCGGCGGTCGCGAGCCAGCTGCCTGACTCAGGGCTTGTGCGGACGGGCGAGGAACTCGTGTGACTGCATTTCGAGCAGACGACTGAGGGTGCGCTGGAATTCAAAGTCCAGGCGACCGCCTGCGTACAGGTCTTTGAGAGGCACCTCGGCAGACAGGATCAGCTTCACATTGCGGTCGTAGAACTCATCGACCAGGTTGATGAAGCGACGCGCCATATCGTCCTTGGCGGTGTTCATCTGTTCGACATTAGAGATCAGCACCGCGTGAAAGATGCGGCCGAGCTCGATGTAATCGTTCTGACTGCGCGGCCCATCGCACAGGGCCCGGAATTCAAACCAGGCCACGTCTTCACAAACGCGTACCGACTTGATCGGGCGATTCTCGATAATCAGCTCCTCGCCCTCGACTACCTCATTGATATCCGGCACTAGGCTGTCGAAGCTACGCTTCAGACTGCCGTAGGCGTCACAATCTAGCGGGTAGTGATAGAGCTCAGCCTGCTCCAGCGCACGCAGGCGGTAATCAACACCGTTATCGACGTTGACGACTTCTGTGCAGCTGTTGAGCAATGCAATCGCCGGCAGGAAGCGTGCACGCTGCAAACCGTCCTTGTAGAGGCCGTCCGGCACGATGTTGGAGGTAGCAACCAGGGTGACGCCTTGGGCAAACAGCTCTTCCATCAAGCTGCCGAGGATCATCGCGTCGGTGATATCGGAAACGAAGAATTCGTCGAAGCAGATGACCCGTGCTTCGCTGGCAAACTGAGCCGCAATCAACTTGAGCGGATTCTTCTCGCCCTTCAGCCCTTTCAGTTCGTGATGAACCCGCTGCATGAAACGGTGAAAGTGCGTACGCATCTTGCGCTCGAAGGGCAGCGCATCGAAAAAGGTATCGACCAGATAGGTCTTGCCGCGACCCACGCCACCCCAGAAATACAGCCCCTTAACCATCTCTGGCTTACGCTTGCGGAAGCGATCAAGAAAGCCCGAGCGCTGCTGCTCACTGCGGACCAGATCGTCGTATAACCGCTGCAAATGCTGGACCGCGCGCTCCTGCGCAGGATCGTGAAAGAAATCAGGACGCTGAAGATCGGCCTTGTATCGTTCAAGGGGAGACATACACGCAATACCAGTAGGGACATCGAAGGGAGCGATACTCTACCGCCAGCATCGCCCCTTGGCAATCAAGCCTGATCCGCCAGAACCCGCTCCACTTCTGCCTTCAGCGGCACCAGCTTGCCGTGAAAGAAGTGTCCGGTCTCGGCGAAACGAACAACCTCGGCCTTACCCTCATCCGCGAAAGCAGCGTATACGGCAGCTGGCGCGACCACATCATCGTCCTCGCCCATCATCACGCTGACCGGTCCGGCGAGCGGCTTGAGCGCGGCGAAGTCCTGTTTTACAACCGAGGGCGCGACCAGCACCAGACGCTCGGGCCACTGCGCCAGCCGGCTTGCCGCCGCCGCTGCAACAAAGCCGCCAAAGGAGAACCCCATCAGCCACAGACGTGAAACACCCTGCTGCTTGAGCGCCCAGTCAATCACTGCCAGGCAGTCATCAACCTCGCCGACGCCATAGTCATGCTGCCCGGCACTCGCGCCCACGCCACGAAAGTTGAAGCGCAGCGTGCTGGCGCCCAAGTCACGTGCTGTGCGCATCAGCGTATGCACTACTTTGTTTTGCATGGTGCCGCCCTGTATCGGGTTAGGGTGACAGATCACCGCCAACAGCCCGGGCACTTCGCCACGAGTCAGCACGGCTTCCAGAGGACCGCAGGGGCCCTCAATGACAATTGACTCTTCAGCTGCTCTGGACATGCACGACTCCGTGACTACTGCGGGGGCAAGTGCGTCGCATCAGCGGAACCAGACGGCGTTGCGACACTCAAACGCACTATTCTGAACTCTGACTTGCGACACTGACAAGCTGCCGACACCCCCACCATTGATTAGGTGCAAATGCCCTAGCCTTGGCCGGCAAATCTCGTTACCGTTAAGGCATGGTTCGGACAGGCAGCACCCGCTGGACTGATAGCACCAACCTACAGATGAGGGACCCAAGGTGGAAGCAAGCGAAAACCTGTGGATTGCAGCAGCCATTGCCCTGGCAGTGGGCGTCGTTGTCGGCATTGTGCTGGCTCAAGTATCCCGACGCGTCAGCGGTGGCAGCAATACCAGCGCTCAGGCCCAACTCGAAAGCCTGCAACTGCGCTTTGAAGAATATCAGCAGGAAGTGGCCGCCCACTTCAAAACCACCGCGACCCTGGCCAGCCGCCTCAACCGCAGCTATCAGGACATTCAGGAACACCTGACCCACGGCGCCGTTGAACTGGCCCCAGACGACATGACCCGGCAGCGCCTGCTCGCCGCGCTCGATCAGGACGCCGGCATTGTCCACGGCGCGTCCCGGCCGCGCTCCGAACCCGCATTCGATTCGCTGGAGCCACCGCGGGACTACGCACCCAAAGACGCCGCCGGCCCCGGCACGCTGTCCGAAGACTTCGGCATCAAGCGCAAGCCCTGACCCCTGCAGCCTGCGCCGCTCAGACGGCGCAGGCACACTCCATGCCCGATACCTCTCCTTTCCTTCGCCTGCCAGACTCGCAGCACACCACTCTGTGCCTGCTCGGTGACTGGACTCTGGCAAACTACGCCGAACTGCGCCGCCTGATAGGCAGCCTTCCCGCCGACGTAGCCGAGACGCCAGAGATCGACCTTAGCCAGCTGGAACACGTCGACACCGCTGGCGGTCAGCTGATCAACGACCTGCTGGGTGCTGAACGCCTGCAACAGCTCCTGCAGAGTAGCGACGGCCTGAGTGACGAACGTCGCACCCTGCTCGCCCGCATCGCCAGCACCTGCCCGCAGGGCCCCGATCCTGAGCCCGCAGCAGGACAGCCGCTGCTCGACATGCTGGAGCGCGTCGGTGTCAGCATGAAGGCGCACGCGGCGCATGTTATCGAGCTGCTCGGCTTTATCGGTCTGACTCTAAGCGGCCTGATTGGCGGGCTGTTCCGCCCGCGCAGCTGGCGCCCGACCGCAATCGCCGCGCAGATCGAGCAGACCGGGCTGAACGCGGTTCCAATTGTTGCCCTGCTGACCTTCATGGTCGGCGCGGTCATTGCATTTCTTGGTGCCACCGTACTGCAGACCTTCGGGGCCAGCATCTATACGGTGGACCTGGTGGCGTTCTCATTCCTGCGGGAGTTCGGCGTGCTGCTGACGGCCATCCTGATGGCGGGGCGCACCGCCAGCGCCTTTACCGCGCAGATCGGCTCAATGAAGTCGAACGAGGAGATCGACGCCATTCGCGCCCTCGGCCTCAATCCACTCGAGCTGTTGGTGCTGCCGCGGGTCATCGCGCTTCTGATCACCCTGCCGGCACTGACGTTTATTGCCATGCTCTCCGGTCTGCTCGGCGGGGCCATGGTCTGCGCGTTCAGCCTGGATATCTCACCGGTGATGTTCGTCAATCTGCTGCGTGACGACGTCGGCGTGCAGCACTTCCTGCTGGGTATCGCCAAGGCGCCGGTATTCGCATTTCTGGTCGCCATCATCGGTTGCCTGGAAGGCTTCAAAGTATCCGGCAGCGCCGAATCGGTCGGCGAGCACACCACCTCCAGCGTGGTGCAATGCATCTTTGTGGTTATTCTGGTCGATGCGTTAGCCGCGCTGTTTTACATGGAGATGGGATGGTGAGCACAACACCTGCCAAGCCAATCGTCGAGGTTCGCGGCCTGGTCAATCGCTTCGGCAAGCAGACCGTGCACGATCAGCTTGATCTCGACATCATGCCGCGAGAAGTGCTCGGCGTGGTCGGCGGCTCCGGCACCGGCAAGTCGGTACTGCTGCGCTCCATCGTCGGCCTGCGCCGGCCGAACGCCGGTTCGGTCAAGGTGTTCGGTCAGGATCTGCAAACGCTGTCAGAGGAAGAGCGCTCCCTCCAGGAACGCCGCTTTGGCGTACTGTTCCAGTCCGGCGCGCTGTTCTCCTCGCTGACGGTGGCAGAAAATATCGCTCTGCCGCTGATCGAACACATTGGCCTCAGCCGCCGCGATGCCGACCACCTGGCGCGAATGAAAGTGCTGCTGACCGGCCTGCCACCTGAGGCAGCCGACAAGTATCCGTCGATGCTCTCGGGCGGCATGGTGAAACGTGCAGCGCTGGCTCGGGCCTTGGCGCTCGACCCCGACATCCTGTTTCTCGATGAACCCACCGCCGGCCTCGACCCGATCGGTGCCGCGGCATTCGATCAGTTGATTCGCACCCTCTGCGACGCGCTGGGTCTGAGCGTTTTTCTGGTCACCCACGACTTGGACACCCTTTACGCGATCTGCGACCGGGTGGCCGTGCTGTCGCAAAAGCGCGTACTGATTGCCGACACGCTGGAGCGCGTAGCCCAGACCGACGACATCTGGGTACAAGACTATTTCCACGGCCCGCGCGGGCGCGCCGCCGCATACCAACACCCTGCAGCAGGAGAGTAAAGACCCATGGAAACACGTGCCAACCATGTGTTGATCGGCCTGTTTACCGTGCTATCTGCACTGGCAGCCATCGTCTTTGCCATCTGGCTGAGCAGCACCAGCACCGCGGATGACCAGCGTTACTACACCGTCGTATTCAAACAGTCGGTCACCGGCCTGTCGCGCGGCAGCGCAGTCCAGTTCAGCGGCATCCGCATTGGTGAAATTACCGAACTTGGCCTGGACGCCGAAGACCCGCGCATCGTTCGCGCCCGTATTCGCATTGCCTCAAGCGTGCCGATCAATCAGGGAACCAAGGCCAAACTGTCCTTCACGGGCATTACCGGCACCTCGGTCATCGAGCTGACCCATAACAACCCTGACGGCCCGCCACTCACAGCCCCGCGAGGCGAGGACCCGGTCATTCAGGCGATCCCCTCACCAATCTCGGCGCTGCTGGCCAACGGTGAAGACCTGATGACCAACATCAACAAGCTCATTGTCAGTGCCCGCAAGGTGCTGTCCGAGGAGAACGTAAACAGCTTCAGCATGACGCTCGACGGTCTGAATCAGGCAACCCACAGCATTGCTGACCCCGATGGCAATCTGCAGCAGTTGCTGGCCGAGCTGCGGGCGACCAGCAAGGCCGCCACTGAAACACTGGAGCGCAGCAACCAGATGATCGCCCGTGCCGATCAACTGATGAGCAACGACGGCGCAATCACCCTGGCGAGCGCGCGCGACGCCATGGCCTCCATTGCCGAGACCAGCGATCAGCTGGAGCAGGTGCTCAGCGAAAACCGCCATGCACTCAGCAGCGGCGCACAGGGGCTGGGCCAGCTTGACCCGGCACTGAACGAGCTGCGCGCCACCCTGGCCGATCTGCGCCTGCTCAGCCGCCGCCTGCAGGACGACCCGGCCCGCTTCCTGCTGGGTCGTGAAGCGCAACAGGAGTTCACCCCATGATCCGCAGCAAACTGATCCCCACGCTACTCACACTGACCGCGCTCAGCGCCTGCAGCGTGCTACCCAAGACCGAACCGGTCACCACCTACCAACTGCCGGCGCCGCAATTCAGCGCCAGCTCTCAGCCGGCGCTGGCGCAGTCCCTGCGCATCGTCACGCCCGCCGCCAGCTATGCGCTGCAAACGCCACGGATCATGGTTACGCCCGAAGGCAACACCATCAACAGCTATCAGGGCGCCCGCTGGACCGACCCTAACGCGGTCCTGTTGCGCGAGCATCTGGTGCAAGCGTTTCAGCAGGACGGCGGTTTTGCCAGCGTCAGCACCGAGGTGCATGCCCTGCAGACCGACGTCCAATTGTTCAGCGATCTGCGCCAGTTCCAGACGCTGTATCAGGGCGGCAACGCCAGCGCGGTGATCGAACTGGACGCCAAACTGGTTGATCCGGGCTCTCGCCAAGTCATCGCCAGCCGCCACTTCCGCGTCAGCCAGCCGCTGACCGATACCGCTGTACCTGCCGTCGTCAGCGGTCTGGGCGCCGCCGCCGACACCCTCGCCCGCCAGCTGCTCGACTGGAGCCGCACCGCACTGCAGCAACGCCAACAGCCGTAACACCGGGTTAGGGCGCCTTGGCGGCGCCCGTACCCAACCCCCTCCTTACCACTACAGCCGCAAGCCGGACGAACCTTTGCGTTCCTTGCCCTATATCAATACAATGCGAACGATTCTCATAATCACTAGCATACACAGGGAGCGCTTTACATGCCGATCACCACCCCATCCGGGGAGCAAACACGCAACCGACTTCGCCCGCTGACACTGGCCATTCACCTGCTGGCCGCCGGCTCAGCCGTCGCCGCCTTGCCGGTAGCCGCACAGGCCACAAGCGAGGACGAGATGCTGCTCGCGCCGATCAGCGTTACGGGCCAGGGCGAGCGAAGCGCGGTTACAGAAGATACCGGTTCCTACACAGCCGAAGCCGCGCGTACCGCCACTCCGCTGAGCCTGTCGCCGCGTGAGACCCCGCAATCGGTAACCGTCGTCACGCAACAGAAGATCGAAGACCAGGATCTGGGGACGATCCTGGACGTGGTCAACAACACCGTCGGCATTTCGGTCAACCGCTACGAAACCAGTCGCGCCCAGTTCAACGCCCGCGGCTTCAACATCAACGCCCTGATGATTGACGGCGTTCCAACCATTTGGGAGCAGCCGTGGAGTTCAGGCGAGATCTTCAGCAGCCTGGCCATGTATGACCGCGTCGAGGTGGTCCGGGGTGCGAACGGCTTGATGAGCGGGTCGGGCGACCCGTCGGCATCAATCAACATGGTGCGCAAGCGCGCCAGCAGCACAGTACCAACCGGTTCGCTGTCTGTCAGCGGCGGCACCTGGGATACCTATGGCGCGCTGGGTGACGTTTCCTTTGCCCTGAACGATGCCGGAACCGTTCGCGCTCGCCTTGTCGGCGAGTACAACGATGGCGACAGCTGGATCGATCTGCACAGCAACCAGAACTCCACGCTGTACGGCACCATGGATATCGACCTGACGCCCGACACTACCCTGTGGTTTGGCATGAGCCATCAGGAGAACAAGTCGAACTCGCCGATGTGGGGCGGCCTGGCTTACTGGTACCACGATGGCAGCAAAACCGACTGGAGCCGCTCGAAGACGACCTCGGCCAAGTGGAGCTGGTGGGACAGTAGCTACGAAACCCGCTTCGTCAATCTGGATCACTACTTCGCCAACGACTGGCAGCTGAACCTCAGCTACAGCCGCGGTGAACGGGAAAGCGAATCCTACCTGTTCTACGTTTACACCTACGCCAGCCAGCCCGGCTCTGCGCCCATCAACACCTATCCTGGGATGTACAAGACCCGCACGGTGCAAGAGGACTACAGCGCCCGCATGAACGGACCGTTCTCGCTCTTCGGCCGCGAGCATGAACTGGCATTCGGCTACATCCACAGTGAGCAAGAATTCGACGCCGACACCCGGATTGCTAGCACCGGCTGGGGTGGCATCCCGGACTTCGACAGCTACGAAGGCAACTTCCCGGCACCTGTCTGGGGCGACCTGACAACCTACGGCTACGGCGATCTGACCCAAACCGGCGCCTACGCTGCCGTGCGCCTGAACATCGCCGACGACCTCAAGGTCATCCTCGGTGCCCGCGACAGCACCTACAAGAAAACGTCAGACGACATCTACTCAGACCCGACCCGGACCGACGTTGGCCACGAGCTGACGCCCTACGCCGGCGTTATCTATGACCTGAACGACACCCTGTCGGTGTACGCCAGCTATACGGATATCTTCCAGCCGCAAACCGAGCGCGACATGAACGGGCAGCAAATCGTACCGATCATCGGCAAAAGCTACGAAGCCGGTCTGAAGGGCGAGTTTTACGATGGCCGCCTGAACGCCTCGGTAGCGGTCTTCCAGATTGAGCAGGATAATCTGGCGGTCAAGACCGGTCAGTTCATCCCCGGCACAGTTGAGAGTGCCTACGTCGCGAGCGAGGCCACCAGTAAAGGCTTTGAGCTGGAAGTCAACGGCGAGCTGGCCGCGGGCTGGAATGTCGGCGCGGGCTACACCCAGTTCGAGGTCGAGGACGCTGAAGGCGACGCAACCAACACCCGTTTCCCGACCAAACTGCTGCGCTCGTTCACAACCTATCAGTTCCCGGGCGAATGGAGCCGCCTGACGGTTGGTGGCGGCGTAAACTGGCAGGACAGCGTCTACACCCGCGCAAGAAACCCAGCAGACAAACTGGAGAAGATCGAGCAAGACGCGTACGCACTGGTCAACCTCATGGCCCGCTACGACATCACCGACAACCTGTCCGGCCAGCTCAACGTTAACAACCTCACCGACGAGAAATATTTCGATATCTTCGAAGCCTTCGGCGCCATCACCTACGGTGCTCCACGCAGCGTGACAGCAACAGCCAAGTATCGCTTCTGATCTGAGCAACTCCCCCGGGCAATCCGGGGGAGGCATTCAATGTGAGAAAAACTAATCCAAACCTGAATATTCAACAATTACACTAATACAAAAACCCGCCTAGCATGCCCCTGTTCCCATTCGAAGAGACACAGAGGCAATTCATGACACGCATTCACAACCTCGGCTTTCCGCGCATAGGCGCCCGCCGCGAACTCAAGTTCGCGCTGGAGCAGTACTGGAAAGGCGAGCGCAGCCGCGAAGCGCTGCTGCAAACCGGCGCTGAACTGCGCCAACGCCACTGGCAGGCCCAACAAGGCCTGGACCTGATCCCGGTCGGTGACTTCTCCTTCTACGACCAGATGCTCGACATGAGCTTCACCCTTGGCAACCTGCCTGCGCGGGTGCAGGGGTTCCATGGCGATGAACTGGACAACTACTTCCGCGTTGCCCGCGGTCGCTCTGCTCAAACCCACGCTGCCTGCTGCGGTGGCGTCGCTGCCGGTGAAATGACCAAGTGGTTTGATACCAACTACCACTACATCGTGCCGGAATTTACCGCGGACACCCGCTTTGCCCTGAATCCGCGCCGGCTGCTTGATCAACTAAGCGAAGCCCGTGCCGCCGGCGTCAAAGCCAAACCGGTGATCATCGGCCCGGTCACCTATCTGAGCCTCGGCAAGGCCAAGGACGACAGCAACCCGCTGGCGCTGCTCGAGCAGCTACTGCCGGTGTATGCAGAGCTACTGGAGGCTCTGGCGCAGCAGGGCGTGGAGTGGGTGCAGATCGACGAGCCGATTCTGGTGACCGATCTCAACGAAACCCAGCGGGCCGCACTGGAATACAGCTATGCCACCCTGCAGAACAGCGAGGTAAAGCTGTTGCTGACCAGCTACTTCGGCCAGCTGCAGGACAACCTGGCACTGGTTGCCCGGCTGCCGGTCGCGGGCGTGCATCTGGACTGCATCAATGCGCGCAACGAGGTGGCTGAACTGATCGAACGGCTGCCGACGGAGCGGGTCCTTTCCCTTGGCGTGATCAATGGTCGCAATATCTGGAAGAGCGACCTTGGCAGCTTGCTCGACTGGCTGGAGCCGCTGGCCACGCAACTGGGCGACCGCCTCTGGCTCGCGCCGTCGTGCTCGCTGCTGCACGTCCCGGTTGACCTGAACAGCGAAGACCAACTGGACCCGGACGTTCGCAACTGGCTGGCCTTTGCCCTGCAAAAGCTCGATGAGTTGCGCGTACTCGGTCGCGCACTGAGCAACGGCCGCGACAGCGTGGCAGATGAACTCGCCGCCAATCAGCAGGCAGTAGAAAGCCGCCGCACCTCACCCCGGGTCCATAACCCGGCGGTCCGTGATGCCGTCGCCGCGCTGACCCCGGCACTGGGCGAGCGCCGCAGCCCTTATGCTGCACGTGCAGCCGTGCAGGCGGCGCGCCTGCAGCTGCCGGCCTACCCAACCACCACCATCGGTTCCTTCCCGCAGACCGCCGAGATTCGCCAGGCCCGCCGCCAGTTCAAGGCCGGCGAGCTGAGCCCCATTGAATACCGTCAGGCGATGGAAGCAGAAATCGCTCACTGCGTGCGCGAGCAGGAAGCACTGCAGCTGGATGTATTGGTGCACGGCGAGCCAGAACGCAACGACATGGTCGAGTACTTTGGCGAGCAGCTTGAAGGCTACGCGTTCAGCCGCTTTGGCTGGGTGCAGTCGTACGGCTCACGCTGCGTCAAACCGCCGATCCTGTTCGGCGACATCAGCCGGCCCACGCCGATCACGGTCGAGTGGAGCCGCTACGCCCAGTCGCTGACCAGCAAGCCGATGAAGGGCATGCTGACCGGCCCGGTGACCATCCTCAACTGGTCCTTCGTGCGCGACGATCAGCCCCGCGCCGATTCCTGCCGTCAGTTGGCGCTGGCCATGCGTGCAGAAGTACTGGATCTGGAGAAGGCCGGCATCGGCGTCATTCAAATCGACGAAGCCGCCCTGCGCGAAGGCCTGCCGCTGCGCCAGAGCGAGTGGAAGCAGTATCTGGATTGGGCAGTGGAAAGCTTCCGCATCACCGCCAACGGCGTCGCGGATGAAACCCAGATCCACACCCACATGTGCTACTCGGAGTTCAATGACATCATCCAGGCCATCGCCGACATGGATGCCGACGTGATCACCATCGAGACCTCACGCTCCGACATGGAGCTGCTGGATGCCTTCGATCACTTCCAGTATCCCAACGAGATCGGACCCGGCGTGTACGACATCCACTCGCCGAATATTCCCGATCAGGCGCAAATGGTCGAGCTGATGCGCAAGGCCGCCGAGCGCGTGCCCGCCGAGCGGCTGTGGGTCAACCCGGACTGCGGCCTCAAGACCCGCCAGTGGCCGGAAGTGACGCCGGCACTGCGTAACATGGTCGCCGCCGCCCAGGCCCTGCGCGCCGCCAGCTGATGCCGATCGCAGCCGGCACGGCTGGCTGCACCCACGCGCTATGCTGAACACCTGTCTGCTTCCGTGGTCTGAACCTAGAAGCAGACAGGTGTTCAGCCAATCAGGGAGTAGCGCAGATGAGCAGCAAGCGAATTGAACGCGACAGCATGGGCGAGTTGCAGGTACCGGGCGACGCCCTGTATGCCGCCCAAACCCAGCGCGCCGTGAACAATTTCCCGATCAGCGGCCAACCGATGCCAAAGCTGTTCATCCGCGCCCTGCTGCTGGCCAAACGCGCTGCCGCCACGGCCAACGCCGAACTGGAGCAACTTCCCGCGCCGATGGCCAAGGCCATCTGCCGGGCCGTCGACGAACTGCTGACCGCAGATAACTACATGCAGCACTTCCCGGTTGATGTGTTTCAAACCGGCTCCGGCACCAGCACCAACATGAACGCCAACGAAGTGCTCGCCACCCTCGCCAGCCGCCACTACGGCGAACCCGTCGGCGCCAACGATCACGTCAACTGCAGCCAAAGCAGCAACGACACCATTCCCTCAAGCATCCACATCAGCGCCGCGCTGGCCCTGCATGAAGCCTTACTGCCTGCGCTGCAGCATTTCGAGCAGGTCACCCGCGCCAAAGCGCGCACGCTCGATCAGTTTGTCAAAACCGGCCGCACTCATCTGATGGATGCCATGCCCGTGCGCCTCAGCCAGACCCTGGATACCTGGGCGGACCAGATCGCCGGCAACCGCCAACGCCTGGAACAGCTGCAGCCGATGCTGCACAGCCTGGCCCAAGGCGGCACCGCGGTCGGTACCGGCGTCAACGCCCACCCGGCCTTCGATGAGCAGTTCTGCCGCGCGCTAAGCGCCAGCACCGGCGTGACCTTTACTCCGGCCGCCAACTTCTTTACCCACATCGGCTCGCAGGACATTGCCGTTGCCGTTTCCGGTCAGTTGAAAACGCTGGCTGTGAGCATCACCAAGATCGCCAACGACCTGCGCTGGATGAACTCAGGCCCACTGGCCGGGCTCGGCGAGATTGAACTGGAAGCGCTGCAACCCGGCTCCTCGATCATGCCGGGCAAAGTTAACCCGGTGATTCCGGAAGCCGCCGCCATGGCCGCCGCGCAGGTCATCGGCAACGACGCGACCATCACAATCGCCGGCCAGTCCGGTAATTTCGAACTGAACGTGATGCTGCCGCTGGTCGCCCGCAACCTGCTGGAAAGTATCCAGCTGATGAGCAACGTCACCCGCCTGCTGGCCGACAAGGCCATCGCCAGCTTCAACGTGCGCGAGGATCGCCTGCAGGAAGCGCTGGCGCGCAACCCGATATTGGTCACCGCCCTCAACCCGATCATCGGCTATCAGAAAGCCGCCGAAATCGCCAAACAGGCCTACAAGGAAGGGCGGCCGATTGTCGATGTAGCCGCAGAGAATACCGATCTCAGCCGGGAACAACTCACTCAGCTGCTGGACCCGGCCAAGCTGACGGAAGGCGGCATCTGATACGCGTGCCGGTGCTTACTCCGCCGGCCGCTCTAGCGCGTCCCCCACATCATCACCTACCTGCCATCCGCCGCCGATGGATGAAGCCAATTCAGTCGCCGCCGCCAGCTGAGCGCTGGTGACACTGATACGCCCGCGCTTGGCGCTAAGCGTGGTGTTCTGGGCTACCGCGACTTCGAGGTAGGAGACCAGACCGGACTGGTAACGGTTGGTGATCACCCTTTCATTTTCCTCGGCCAGCGCCACCAACCGATCCTGCTGCACGGCCTTCTCGCGCAGAATGGCGGTGGTCGCCAATGCACTTTCCACATCAGCAAGTGCGTCGAGCACAGTCTGACGGTAGGCGGCGACCTGTTCATCGTAGCGAGCCAGGGCAGCGTCTCGGGTTGCACTCCGGCGGCCGCCGTCAAATAGCGTTTGCGCCAGGCTCGGGCCGACGGACCAGACCCGTACCGGCGTATCCCACAGGTCACTGAGCGAACCGCCGCTGACACCGGCGCTGCCACCGAGCGTCAGGGTTGGCAGCCAGGCGGTGATGGCGACGCCGATGTCGGCATTGGCCGCTGCGACGCTGCGCTCGGCAGAGACCACATCCGGGCGGCGGGCAATCAGTTCCGAAGGTAGCTGCGCCGGAATCGGCGGCACCGCCGGCAGCGCCTCGACTACCGGCAGTTCCAGATCGACCGGGGCACGACCGAGCAGCGCGGCGATGGTGTTCTGTTCCAGCGCGCGCTGGTTCTGCAGGTCGTACAGGTCGCTGCGCAACGACTGCAGTTGGGTCTCGGCCTGAATCACGTCGGCGCGGGAGACGATCCCTGCCTCGTACTGGTTACGCGTCAGTTGGGCCGAACGCGACGACGAGGCCAGCGTTTGTTCCAGCAGCCGATACTGCAGGTCCTGCGCGCGCAAGTTGACGTAGCTACTGATCACCGCCGACTGGATCGACAGACGCGCCGCCGCCAAATCGGCCGCACTGGCCTCCAGTGCGGCAGTGTCGGACTCAACTTGGCGGCGCACCCGCCCCCACAGGTCCAACTCCCAGCTGATACCAAGCTGGGCGCTGCTGCTGGTTCCGGTGTTGACCTCGCTGCCGCCGCTGCGCGCGGTATCCAGTGCGGCACTGAGGGTCGGGCTGTATTCGCCGCTGCTCAGCCGCCGCTGCGCCAGCGCCGCGCGATAACGCGCCTCCGCCTGTGCAAGTGTCTGGTTGCGCTGGTTGGCCTCTTCAATCAGCGCGTTCAGCTCGGCGTCACCGAAAACCTCCCACCAGCGCCCGCTGGCTGCCCAGCTCTGTTCCGGCATCGGTTGCCAGCCCTGGTCATAGCGCAGCGCCGTCGGCTCGACCGTGGTCGGCACCCGGTAATCGGGGCCGAGCGTACAGCCGCCAATCAGCGCAGTGGCCAGAACAACAGAGGAAGACAGCAAAGAAAGCTTCATCGGTAACAGCCCCGGTCAGGTATGAGATGAGGAAGGTTGTGTCGCGCCGCGATGCAACACGCGCTGACGCAGGTTTTCCAGATACAGATAAACCGCTGGCGTGGTGTACAACGTCAGCAGTTGACTCAGCGCCAAACCGCCAAAGATGGTAATGCCCAGCGGGCGGCGCATCTCGGCGCCTTCGCCAAAGCCCATGATCAGCGGCACCGCACCGAGCATGCCGGCGAGGTTGGTCATCAGAATCGGCCGCAGGCGCAACAGCGCCGCGCGATGGATACTCTGCTGCGGGTTCAGCCCTTCACGGCGCTGCAGCTCCAGGGCGAAGTCGATCATCATGATGGCGTTCTTCATCACGATGCCGATCAGCAGAAATAGCCCCAGCATGGCAATCAGGCTCAGACTCTGGCCACCGAACTTGAGCGCCAGCAGTGCCCCCAGTCCGGCGGGAGGCAAGGTCGAGAGAATGGTCAGCGGGTGCAGGGTGCTCTCGTACAGCACACCGAGTACCAGATAGACGGCCAGCAGTACGGCAACGAAGATCCAGGGGTCGACCGCGGTGCCAAAGTCGTTGGCCGACGGCGGTGCCTCATGCACATCGCTCGGCAGCATCACCTCGTTGAGAATCTGCGCGATCGCCTCCTTGGCCTGCGCCTCTGTCACGCCCGGCGCCAGCGCGTAGCCCACGCCCATCGAGGCAAACTGGCCCTCATGACGCACGCGGTCTTCGGCCATGTCGTAACCCCAAGTGGCGAAGCTTGAGAGCGGCACCCGCTGCCCCTCGGCTGTCATCACTTCCAGCTGCGCCAGCACCTCCGGGCGCTCGGTGTAGCGGGAGTCCAGTTCCATTACCACCCGATACTGATTCAGCTCGTCGTACAGGGTGGCAACCTGACGCTGGGAGAAAGAGTTATTCAGGGTCGAGGCGATGGTCTGCATATCGACGCCGAGGCGCCGCGCGGCCTCGCGGTCGATGTCGAGCACAACCTGACGTGTCTCGTCGCCGTCCATCGAGTCCACATCGACCAGCAGCGGGCTTCGCTCCATCGCTTGGGCAACCTTGCGCGACCAGACTTTCAGCTCGGCCAGCGAGTCCGAGCGCAACAACACTTCGTACTCGCTGCGCCGATAGGGTGGGCGGAAATGCAGATCCTGATCGACCATCAGCATCATCAGCACGCCCGGCACCGCGGGTGCGTTGGCGCGCAGCCGGTCGACCACGGCCTGTGCGGAGACCTTGCGCTCGGCCAACGGCTTGAGGCGGATAGTCAGCTGGGCGTTGGTCAGGCCGCCACTGCCGCCGCTGGTGCCGGTCAGATCGGCGACCGCCGGGTCGGCCAGAATGTACTGTCGATAGGCTTCAATCTTTGGCTGCATGATCTGAAACGACATGCCGTCATCACCGCGCAAAAAACCACGAATCTGCCCCGAATCCTGCTGCGGCAGCGATTCCTCCGGCAGGCTGGCCGCCAGCCAGACACTGCTGCCGATAGCCGCGAGCAACACCAGCAGCGCCACCGGCCGGTGGTTCAGAGTCCAGCCCAGCGAGCGGTCGTAGCCGCGGCGCAGGCCAGCAAAGACCGAGTCTTCGGTCGTCGCCTGCTGCCCTGCCGTGGTCGGCTTCAACCAGAGCGCGCACAGGCTCGGCGTCAGTGTAAGCGACACCAGCAGCGAGATCAGCATGGCGGCAACCAGGGTGATGGAAAACTCCTCAAACAGCTGCCGGACTAAACCGCCCAGCAGCAGAATCGAGGCAAACACCACCGCCAGTGCAAGCGTCATGGCAATCAGGGTAAAGCGCAGCTCACGGGCACTACGCGCCGCCGCGGCCAGTGGCGACAGCCCGCCAGCCATATGCCGCTGGACGTTCTCCAACACCACGATGGCATCATCCACCACCAGCCCGGCGCCAACAATCAACGCCATCAGCGACAGGTTGTTCAACGAAAAGCCACAGAAGTACATCACCACGAAGCTGCCGATTAACGACACCGGGATCGCTGCCGAGGGGATCAGTGCGGCGCGCAGGTTACCGAGGAACAGCCAGACCACCGCAACCACCAGCAGCGCCGCGAGCAGCAGGGAAATCTGCGCCTCGCGCAGGGTCGCGCGGATCACCGGCGAGCGGTCCATCACCACCGACAGCTGAGCATCCTCGGGCAGCAGGTTGATCAGCTGCGGCAGTCGCGCGTAGATGTTGTCGATGGTCTCGACGATATTGGCGCCGCTTTGCCGACTGATGCTCAGCACCACCGCCTGCCGTTCGTTGTGAAAGCCGCTGCTATAGCGATCCTCGACCGAATCGGTGACCTTGGCGACATCACCGAGGCGCACGACGGCGCCGTCCTGATGCCGGATCACCAGCAGGCGGTAGGCCGCGGCGGTGCGCAGCGAGTCGCTGGTCTGCACCTGCCAGCGGTGCTCGCCCTGCTCGATCACCCCGAGCGGGCGCAGCGCGTTGCTGTTGGCAATGGCGCTGCGCACGTCGTCCAGCGCGATGCCGTAATGCAGCAGCGCGCCGGCGTCGAGCTGCACCCGTACCGCCGGCAGCGACGCACCATCCACACTGACCTCACCGACCCCGGAAATCTGCGCCAGCTTCTGCGCCAGAATGGTCGAGCCAATGTCGTACAGCTCACTCGGCGGCAGGTTCGGCGAGCTCAACGCCAGCCCCATGATCGGTGCCTGCGAGGGATCAATCTTGCGGTACTCGGGGTTGCCCGGCATGCCGGCCGGCAGCTCGCCACGAACGGTGTTGATCGCCGCCTGCACCTCGCGAGCGGCCTCGTTAAGATCACGATCCAATTCAAAGGTCAGAGCGATCTGCGCCGCGCCCTGGCTGCTGTTGGAGGAAATCCCCGTCACCCCGGAGATGCTGCCCAGCGCGCGTTCCAGCGGCGTTGCCACCGTGGTCGCCATGCTCTCGGGGCTCGCGCCTGGCAGGTTGGCGGTGACCACAATCATCGGCACATCCAGCTGCGGCAAGGGCGCGACCGGCAGCAGGCGCCAGCACAGCAGGCCGGACAGCACCAGCGCTACCGCCGCCAGCGCCAGCCCGACTGGGCGATGCAGCAAGCCGGCGTTCACTCCAGCGCCTCTGCCGGCTGCACCGCAGGCTTGCCGGCCAGGCGGTCGAAGAACAGATAAACCACCGGCGTGGTGAACAGTGTCAGTACCTGGCTGACCAGCAGACCGCCGACCATCACCACACCCAGCGGCTGGCGCAACTCGGCACCTGAACCACTCGCCAGCATCAGTGGCAGTGCGCCAAACAGCGCCGCCAGCGTGGTCATCAAAATCGGCCGGAAACGCAACATCGCCGCCCGGTGAATTGCCTCACGCGGGCTCATGCCCTGATTGCGCTGTGCCTCCAGCGCAAAATCGACCATCATGATGCCGTTCTTCTTCACCAGACCGATCAGCAGCACGATACCGACCACCGAGATCATGTCCAGTGCGCGGTCGGTCAGTAACAGCGCCAGCAGCGCACCCACCGTAGCCGACGGCAGGGTCGAGAGAATCGTGACCGGGTGAATGGTGCTCTCGTAGAGCACACCCAGCACGATATACATGGTCAGCACCGCAGCCAGAATCAGCCACAGGGTGTTGCCGAGCGACGCCCGGAACGCCTCGGCCGCGCCCTGAAAGCGCAGTTCGATGGTCGCCGGAAGCGCGAGGTCTTGCTGCACCTGTTCAATGGCCTTGACCGCCTCGCCCAAGGAGGCGCCTTGCGCCAGATTGAACGACACCGTGGTGGCCGGGAACTGGCCCTGATGGTTGATCAGCAGCGCCGCCGTGCGTTGCTGCACCCGAGCCACACTGGCCAGCGGTACCGACTCCCCATCGGCGGTGGTAATGAATAGACGGCGCAGGCTCTCCGGGTCACCGGCGAATTGCGGGTCGACTTCAATGATGACGCGGTACTGATTGGACTGAGTGAACAGGGTCGCGATCTGGCGCTGGCCGAAGGCGTTGTAGAGCGTATTGGCGATGTCCGTCACATCAAGGCCAAAGCGGGCTGCCGCATCGCGGTCGATCTCGACGTAGGCCTGCATGCCACGCTGCTGCAGATCGGCCGCCACGTCGCTCAGTTCCGGGCGGGCGTTCAGCGCAGCGACCATCTGCGGCACCCACTCGTGCAGTTCCGCGCTGTCGAGGCTGGTCAGGCTGAATTGGTATTGCGTGCGGCTGACCCGGTCCTCGATGGTCAGCTCCTGCACCGGCTGAAACCAGGCGCTGATGCCGTTAACACTCGCCGCCCGCTCGCGCAGCCGCGCCATCACCTCGAACAGACTTTCGTCACGCTGATCATGCGGCGGCAGGTTGATCAGAATCCGGCCGCTGTTGACCGTGACGTTGACGCCATCCACGCCGATGAACGAAGACAAACTTTCGATGCCCGGATCCTGCAGTAGCGCCTGCGCCAGCTGCTGCTGCCGCTCGGCCATGGCGGTAAAGGAAATGTCCTGCGGCCCTTCGGTGACCACCTGAATGACGTTGCTGTCCTGCACCGGGAAGAAGTCCTTGTCGACGGCCAGATACAACAGCCCGGTCAACGCGATGGTGCCGAGCATAACCAGCAGCGCGGGCGTCTGGCGGTCGAGCACCCAATCCAGCGCCCGGCCGTAGCGTTCGATCACCCGGTGCAGCAAGCCGTCGGTCTTCTCCTGCGGTGGTGTGCTGAGCATGCGTGCGCACATCATCGGCGTCAGCGTCAGCGACACCACCAGCGAGATGACGATGGCCACCGCCAGCGTGATGGCAAATTCGTGGAACAGCCGCCCTACCACATCCGGCATGAACAGCAGCGGAATCAGCACCGCCACCAGCGAGAAGGTCAGCGACATCAGGGTAAAACCGATCTCGCCCGCGCCCTTGAGCGCCGCCTGCATGGGTGTCTCGCCCATCTCCCGGTGCCGCGCGACGTTCTCCAGCATGACGATGGCGTCGTCCACCACAAAACCGGTGGCAATGGTCAGCGCCATCAGGGTCAGGTTGTTGACCGAGAAGTCCATCAGATACATGAACGCGAAGGTGCCGATCAGCGACAGCGGGACCGCGATACTCGGAATAATGGTCGCCGGAATGCTGCGCAGAAACACAAAGGTCACCAGCACCACCAGCGCGACGGCGAACAACAGCTCCTTCTGGGTGTCACGCACGGAGGCGCGGATGCTGTGGGTGCGGTCGGTCAGCACCGTCACATTCACCGCGGCCGGCAAGGTCGCCGCCAGCTGCGGCAACAGCTCACGCACCCGGTCGGTCACCTCGATCACATTGGCGCCGGGTTGGCGCTGCACATTCAGCAGCACCGCCGGCTGATCGTTGGCCCAGGCGGCCAGAAAGCGGTCTTCTGCTCCGTCGATGATGGTCGCAACATCACCGAGGCGCAGCGGCGCGCCGTCCTGCCAGGTAAGGATCAGTGTGCGGTAGTCCTCGACCGAGCGAATCTGGTCATTGGCATCCAGCATGGTGCTGCGGGTCGGGCCGTCAAAGCTGCCCTTGGGCTGGTTGACGTTGGTGGCGGCGATGCTCTGACGCACCTGATCGAGACTCAAACCGTAGGAGGCGAGCGCCATCGGGTTGACCAGCACCCGCACCGCCGGCCGCTGACCACCGGCCAGGCTGACCATGCCGACGCCGGAGATCTGCGCCAGTTTCTGTGCCATGCGGGTGTCGACCAGATCATGCACGGTCGGCAGCGGCAGGCTGTCTGAGGTAATGGCGAGGGTCAGAATCGGCGCATCTGCCGGGTTGACCTTACGGTAGATCGGCGGCGTCGGCAGATCGCTCGGCAGCAGGCTGTCGGCGGTATTCATCGCCGCCTGCACTTCCTGCTCGGCCACGCCCAGATCCTCGCCCAGATCAAACTGCAGGGTGATGACCGACGCCCCGCCGGAGCTGGTCGACGACATCTGTTTCAGGCCCGGAATCTGGCCGAGGTAGCGCTCCAGCGGTGCAGTGATGGTGCGCGCCGTCACCTCCGGCCCGGCACCGGGCTGAAAGGTGAACACCTGAATGATCGGGTAATCCACCTGCGGCAACGCGGCGACCGGCAGCAGTCGCCAGCCGATCAGACCTGCGGCGAGAAACGCCAGCATCAATAGCGAGGTGGCTACCGGGCGCAGAATGAAGGGGGTCGAGAGGCCTTTCATCACTCAGCCTCAGTTGGCCGCCGGGGCAGCGTCGCCGTCCGGCAAACGGACCTCCTTGCCATCGCGCAGCCGATCCAGGCCTTCCAGCACTACCAACTCGCCCGGCTCCAGCCCCTCGATGACCGCTACACGACCATCCGCCGCGGCGCCCAGCACCACATTGCGCACATAGGCCTTGTTGTCCTGTACGACATAGACATAGCTGCGCTCGGTACCAAATTGCACGGCATCGGAGGGAATGGTCACCACCGCATCCAGCGTCTGCAGCCGCAGATGCACGTTAACGAACTGATTGGGGAACAGCGCCTCGTCTTCGTTGGCAAACCGGGCGCGCACCCGCAGGGTGCCGGTGCTGGTGTCGATCTGGTTGTCGAGGGTGGTCAACTCACCGATTGCCAACACTCGCTGCTCGCTGCGATCCAGCACCTCGACCTTGAGCGGCGTGTCGCCTCGACGCGCCTCGCGCAGGGCCGGCACATCCACTTCCGGCACGGTAAAGTTGACCGCGATCGGCTGGGTCTGGGTGATGCTGACCAGCCCTTCCGTTTCACTACCGGTTACCAGATTGCCCTGATCGACTTTGCGCAGCCCAAGGCGGCCAGACAACGGTGCGGTGATTCGGGTCCAGGACAGCTGTAACTTGGCGTCATCCACCTGCGCCTGATCGGCGCGCACGGTACCAATCAACTCCTGCACCAGCGCACGCTGGTCACTCAGTTGCTGGCGGGCGATGGAGTCCTGCTCCCACAGCTGCTCGTAGAGCTTCAGATCAGCGCGGGCGTTCTCCAGCTTGGCGCGGTTTTGCTGTAGCTGCCCCTCGGCCTGCTCGAGTTGCGCACGGTAGGGCAAGGGGTCGATCTCGGCCAGCAACTCGCCCTGTTCTACCCTGGCACCTTCCTCGAACACCACCCTCTCCAGCACGCCGCTGACCCGGCTCTGTACGGTAACGGTATTCAGCGGGGTAACCGTGCCGATCGACTTGATCTGCACATCCAGCTGCCCCAGCTCAGCCGGTTCAACCCGCACCGCCGCGGGCGCATCCCAGCCCATGCGCCGCAGGTTCTCCGGCTGCGCGCTGCCGGCGCTGCCAGCAAACTGATACCAGGCGAAGGTTCCGGCGGCAGCGATAGCTGCAGCCAGCAGCAGCCAATTGCGAAGGGATCGGGAAGACGAGTGCGGAAGTGACATGGGCATGTAATCCGTTAACTGGACAGCGGCAGCGTAAACCGCTGCTTCGAATGCCAGACTGTAGGAAAGATCAGCCCATGGAAGTAGCGAATTTACATACTTTTACCAAGTTATGACGTTACGCAGACGCTCCACCGGCCGGAGCGCGCGGAGCGCCACCGACCGGCAGGGAGATCAGGACAGACGCAGCAGCGACGGGCAGAGCGCGCGCAGCCAGCTGGGACGGTAGCTCAGCAGCATGCTGGTGGTCATCGCTGCCGCCGAGAACAGGGTAAACCAGACCAGCACCGCCATGGACGGATGATCGGCCTTGAAACAACACAGCGCCGCTACCAGCAGCGCACTCCAGCCCGCGATCCGTAATCGCATGACCGCAGGCACCGCGGCACCGCTGCCGTACACCTGACGCCAATGGCTCTGCAGCGACAGTGCCAGCCAGCCGGTCGCCAGCAGCATGGTAACGGCGGCCAGCAGCAACCATACCGTATCAGTCATAGGCCACCTCCCTTCCCTGTGCCGAAGCCGTCACCGTGCGCGGCTGCGCCAACTTGCGCGCCGCGAACACCGCCACCGCTGCCGACGCCAGCAAACTCAAATCCACCCCGGCAACCGGCCAATAGGGGTCGGTCAGCACGGTCTTGAGCAGGTGGTCACCGGTGCTGACCCAGTTCAGCAGCACCGCAGCCACCGCCAGCAGCGCCAGCAGCCAGCACTGCTCGGCCCAGGCGGGATTACGCAACGCCTTGGCCACAGGCGCGCTGCGCCACAACCCGTGCAGCAAAGACAGCGCCCATGCACCCAAGAACACGGCTTTCTCCCATTCGCCCTTGCCGGTCATGGCCTCGGGCAGAAGACGGTTGGCCACCAGCATGGCGACCGCGGCCAGCACCATACCGGTCACACTGGCAACCGCCAGCGCGTCAACCAGCCTGCTGCCCTGCAGCCCGCGGCGGGCATGGTCCTGCTTGCGCTTTTCAACGAAGAAGACAAAACCGGTGGCGATGCAGATGCAGCCCAACAAGCCGCCCAGCACATACAGCCAGCGCAGCGCCCAGTGTTCGAAGTGCTGCAGGTGCAGCCCGGTGAGGAACTGGGCAACCGCCTCAACCGGCGGGCTCGGCGGGTCTTCGCGCAACAGTTCGCCGGTGCTGGCCTTGAAGTGAATGCCTTCGCCAACCAGCGCGACGCGATCACTGCCGGCGCGGTAGATGCTGACATACCCGTTGGCATCACCGAGGTGCTCGATCATCAGGAACCCGACCTCCCCGGCCATGTCGCGCTCGGCCCAGATACCCTTGGCCTCGGCCACCATGGCATCAACCGACGCCAGCGGTGCAGGCATACCCGCCTCGTCATGCGGCAGACCGGTGTGCGCGGCCTCCAGCACCTCGTGCTGATCGTGCAGCGGCTTGAGCAATGTTTGCGACGCCGGGAAGTAATAAAAGCCGGCAAAGATCAGCAACCCGGTGAAGGCAAAAAAGAAGTGAAACGGCAGCGCGACCACGCCAGTCATGTTGTGCAGATCCAGTGCGCTGCGCTGGGTGCGCTTGTGCGGCCGGAAGGTGAAGAACTCACGGAATACCTTGCGGTGCATGATCACGCCGGTAATCAGCGCGACCAGCATCACCAGCCCCGCCAGCCCGACCACATAGGTGCCGAGATACATCCAGTTCAGTTGCAGGCTGTAATGCAGCGGGTAGAACCAGTCACTGCCGATCTTCAAGGCATCATCCGACAGGAACTCGCCAGTACGCGGGTCAACTGTCGCCCGGCCATGCACGTGCAGATGGTCATCCGCAGGGTCCTTCGGCTGATTGGGAATACCGAATTCACCGCCGATCAGCAGCACCGGATCGCGATGGGTGGTATAGGCAAACAACGACACCAGCGGCATGGCATCGGTGTCGGGCAATTCGCCGACGACCCGCTTGGCTGTCGCCGCCATATCGACCGGGTCCGGTTTCAGGCGGGTATACACATCGGCCAGCAGGTTATCGTAGGACGGCATCGGCTGTGGCTCGAAACGGGTCGCCGGCACCGCCCAGCGGTCAATCTCACGGTCGAATACCGACAGCGCACCGAAGAAGAAAGCGACCATCAGCACGAAACCGAGCACCAGCCCGAACCAGGTGTGTACCCAGGCCATGGAAAGACGGAAGTTGTTCAGCATACGGCCTCCGGGCAGAGCAGCAGCGGTTGCAGCAGCCAGGCCGCCGACAGCATCAGCGCCGCCCCGAGGCCGAGAACCAGCCAGATCCGCAGCAGACTGTTGGCCGCGAACACCCAGATGAACAGTGCAACGTAGAGCAGCAGCCCGAGCATGAGCATGCTCTGCTCAGCACTGTGGAATTCCACACCGATGGCGCTCAGAGCCACCATGCCGAGGGTGACAACGCCCCAGATAAAGGCATACACACCCAGCACCGCCGCGAGCACGCGGGAGACGATCAGAAAACGGGGAGCAGTCGTCATGGGCATGACGCTCCGCTAGAAGAAGGCACCATAAGATTCACCGCAGTGGCTTGTGCTCACACCCTTGCCGAGCGTGAGATGAACTTCTCCCTTGGGCTGCCAAGAGAACGAAGAGTCAAATGATAGTTATTATCATTACGATAAACAAGCCAAAGCTGCCGTCGGTGCTCAGTGACCGACGACACTTTAACGGCAATGTCCCTTTGCAGGTCATTACCGGCGCTTGCCGGTGGTTAGTCACCGGCAAGCGCAATCGTACTTACAGTTCAACCAGCAGCTTGCCCTGGTTACGGCCGTCGAACAGCATGTTGATGCCGTCAACGGCACTTTCCAGCCCCTTGAGCGTGTGCAGGCGATAGCGCAGCTGGCCCCGTTGCAGATAGCCGAGCAGCGCTTCGCTCATACGTTCCAGCTTGTCGTAATGGTCTGGCACCACAAAGCCTTCAACGCGCAATGCCTTGAGGTTGATCTCTTTCCAGTTCGGGCCAGGTGAGGGTTTATCACGGTTGTAATCGGCGATCACGCCGCACACCACAATCCGCCCCAAGCGATTCATTTGCTGGAACACCACGTCCTGTACAGGGCCGCCGGTGTTCTCGAAGAACAGATCAACGCCGTTCGGCGCTGCCGCCTCCAGCTCGGCCGCGAGGTCGGCGGTGCGGTAGTTGATGGCCTTATCGAACCCCAGCTCCTGTTCCAGCCAGGCGCACTTTTCATCGCTGCCGGCAAAGCCGATCACCCGCAGCCCTTCGGCCTTACCGATCTGGCCTACCAGCGAGCCAACAGAACCGGCCGCGCCGGTAACCACCAGCGTCTCGCCGGCCTTGGGTCGACCAATCTCCATCAGCCCCAGATACGCAGTCAGACCGGGCAGGTGCAACGCGCCAAGCAGATCGCCCACCGGCAGCTCCTTCGGCACCACCCGCATGTCCGGCCCGCCCAGCACATACTCAGCCCAACCGGTGCTGCCCAGTACCCGCGCGCCCACCGGGTACGCCGGGTTACGCGACTCGGTCACCTCACCAACGCCAAACGAGCGCATGATCTCGCCAAGCGCCACCGGTGGCATGTAACTGTCGTCGTATTCGTCCAGCCAGGTACGCATTGCCGGGTCCAGCGACATATGGGTCTGACGCACCAGGAACTGGCCCTCTTCCAGCGTCGGCAGCGGCAGGCTGACGGTTTCGAAAATATCCGCGGTGATGTCCGGGTTGGGACGTTTGACCAGCTTGATCGCTTTGTACTGCATGGATTACCTCCATCAGGCGCACTCAGACGAGCGCGCATTACGTTCCCCTTGTGGGGGTTTTTGTTGTGGTACGGGATCAGTACCACGCTGCGGTTACTCAGTGCTTGTCATTCTGTGACTCGGTCAACGCACTTTGCAGCACCTGATCTGACCAACCACCGCCCAGCGCCCGATACAGATCCAGATAGGCGTTCACCCGACTCAACTCGGCCTGGGCCAGCCCAATCTCGGCGCTGAGCAATTGGCGCTCGGCATCCAGCACATTGACGTAGCCGCTTACACCACTGACAAAACGGGACTTCTGCAGGGCCAGACTCTCATCGGCGGCCTGCGCATAGGTGGCGTGGGCAGCAATCACCTCGGCGGAATAGCTGAAGGCGTGAACGCTGTCGGACACTTCCCGAAGCGCCACCAGTACCGTACGGCGATAGTCCGTCAGCGCTTCGGCAGTCGCGGCGCGCGCGGCATCTTCATTACCCTTGGCGCGCCCCCAATCGAGGATCGGCAGGTCGATATAGGGTCCCCAACCACTGAAGTTGATCGCGCTGCCGCTGCCCAGATCGCCAAGATCCGCCGAATAGCGCCCGAACAGGCCGGACAGCCCGATAGTCGGTACCGGGAAGCGATTGGCTACCGCCACGCCAACCCGGGCAGTCGCCGCGTGCAGTCGTTGCTCGGCGGCACGCACATCAGGGCGACGCTCCAGCAGCTCGGCCGGCAAGCCGAGCGCCAGGTCGCGATCATCGATCAACTCCACCGGGCGCCGTTGCGGACGGTCGGCGAAGGCTTGCGGTGCTTGACCGATCAGCAGTGACAACGTGTTCTCGGCGAATACGATCTGTTGTTTGACCTGCGGCAGACGGGCCTGAGTGGAGGCGAGCTGGGCAATCGCCTGCTGCTCCTCTGCCCGCGAGGCAATGCCGCTGGCCAGTTGCGAACGCACCAGCGCCAGCGACTCCTCCTGACTGCGCAGCGTCCGCAGCACAATGCGCTGTTCCTCATCCAGTTCCTGCAGGCTGAACCAGCTCTGCGCCACACTGACCACCAAGCTTGACATCACTGCCCGCGCGCCGTCTTCGGTTGCCAGCAGCTCGGCGCGGGTGGCCTCGTCTGCGCGGCGCAGCTTGCCGAGCAGGTCCAGTTCCCAGTTAAAACCGATACCTGCGGTAAAGCTGGCGTCGTTGCCATCACCGCCCGGCGCCGGGGTATTGCCCATCGAGGCGCTGACCTGCGGACCAAACGCACTGCGCGATACGGCGGTGCGGGCTCGGGCCTGCTCAACACGCTCCAGTGCACCGGCCAGTTCAAGGTTGTTGCCGAGCGCGGTTTGAATCAACTGATCCAGATAGGGATCGTTGAACAGCGCAAACCATTCCACCGTTGCCAGCGAGCGCGCCTGTTTCAGTTCGATCGGCACCCGATAGTCCTGCTGCAGGACGTCCAGCTCCGGACGTTCAAAGTTCGGACCTACCGCACAGCCGGCCAGCAACAGCACGGATACCAGAGGGATCAACTTTTTCATTGGGCCGACTCCTTACGCTTGAACAGCGCCTTAACCCGCTCGGTGAGTGTCTGCACCAGCACGTAGAACGCCGGTACAAAGAACACGCCCGCCATGGTTGCCACCAACATGCCGAAGAACACCACGACGCCGACCGAGTTTTTCGAGGCGGCGCCCGCGCCGCTCGCCAGCATCAGCGGCAACACGCCAAGGATGAACGCGAAGGACGTCATCAGAATCGGGCGCAGACGCAGGCGCGCAGCTTCCAGTGCGGCTTCGATCAGGCCGTAGCCCTTTTTCTCGTAATGCAGCTTGGCGTACTCGACGATCAGGATCGCGTTCTTTGCCGAGAGACCGACCAGCGTCACCAGGCCAATCTGGCCGTAGACATTAAAATCCATGCCCATCAGCTGCAGCCCGCCGAACACGCCGAGCAGACCGAACGGCACCGCCAGCAGTACCGCAAAGGGCACAGTCCAGCTTTCATAGAGCGCCGCGAGGAACAGGAACACCACCACAATCGACAGCATCAGCACGTAGGTCCCGGTGTTGCCGGACTCGACTTCTTCCAGCGTCTGACCGGACCACTGATAGCCATAGCCGTCAGGCAGCACTTCGGCAGCGACTTCCTTCAGCGCTTCAACCGCCTGACCGGAGCTGTAACCCGCCGCCGGCGTACCGGTCAGTTCGGCGGTCGGATACAGGTTGTAGCGCATGATGTAACGCGGCGAAGTGCTCGGTTCATAACTGACCAGCGTGTCCAGCGGCACCATGTCCCCTGCCGCGTTGCGTACGTGCAGCTGTGACAGCGTAGAGATGTCGCGGCGGTACTCGGGCGCAGCCTGCAGGCTGACGCGGTAGTTCTCGCCAAACAGGGTGAAATCGTTGACCTGATAGCTGCCAAGGAACACCTGCAGGGAGCTGAACACGTCGCTGATCGGAATACCCATCTGCTTGATCTTTTCGCGATCAATATCCAGTCGGTAATTGGGTGTTGCCGCCGCGTAGGTCGTGCTCAGCTGAGCAATCTCCGGGCGCTGCATGGCGGCCGCGATAAACTCGTGAGACATCTGATCCAGTTCGGTGGGGCTCTGCCCGCGCTCCGCTTGCAGCATCATCGAGACCCCGGATACCGCGCCGTAGCCCGGCAAGGCCGGCGGGTTGAAGGCAAATACCAGCGCCTCCTCGGTTTGCGCGCCGATCTGCTGCGCCTGACCGATCAGGCTCTGAATCTGCTCGTTCGCTTCGGTGCGGTCAGCCCAGTCTTCCAGTTGCACAACCAGCAGGCCACCATTGGGCGCTGCCACCTGTGTCAGCAGGTCAAACCCGGTGATACCCAGCACCGCTTCCACACCCGGCAGCTGCTGCAGCTGGGTCGACAGATCCGCTACCACGGCTTCAGTGCGCTTGGTGGATGAGGCTTCCGGCAGCAACGCCTGAACGAAGAACGCGCCCTGATCCTCTTCCGGCACAAAGCCGGTGGGGGTCACCTTGCCCAGCGTCACAATGCCGACCAGCATGATCAGGAAGAACATCACCAGGCGCTTGAGACCGCGCACCATTTTCCCGGTCAGCCCCAGATAGCCTTTGGTAAAGCGCTCAAAGCCACGATTGAAGGCGGCAAAGAAACGCCCCAGCGGACCACCGCCAGCATGACGATGCTTGAGTAGCGCAGCACACATGACCGGCGACAGGGTCAGCGCGATCAGCGCGGAGAACAGCGTCGATACCGCGATAGTCAGCGCGAACTGCTTGTACAGCTGACCGGTCACACCCGGCACCAGCGCCATCGGAATGAACACCACTGCCAGCACCAGCGCCATGGCCACCAACGCGCCGGACACCTCGTCCATCGCCTTCTTGGTTGCCTCGAGCGCCGACAGGCCTTCGTTTTCCATTTTCTCTTCGACGGCCTCGACCACCACGATGGCGTCATCCACCACGATACCGATGGCCAGCACCATGCCGAACAGCGACAGCGTATTAATCGAGAAACCCAGTACCTGATAGCTGATGAAGGTTGCGATCAGCGAGATCGGCACCGCGATCATCGGAATCAGCGTTGCACGCCAGTTCTGCAGGAACAGGAACACCACCAGGGTCACCAGCACCAGCGCCTCAACAAAGGTCTTCACCACCTCGTCGATGGACGCCTCAACAAAGTTGGAGGTGTCGTACACCACCGAGTAAGCCATGCCGGACGGCATCTGCGCACTCAGGGCATCCATCTTCGCGCGCAGCTCCTCGGAGGTGCTCATGGCATTGGCGCCCGGCGACAGGTAGACCGCAAAGGCGGTGCTCACGTCGTCGTTGTGGTAGCCGTAGATGTTGTAATCCTTGGCACCCAACTCAACGCTGGCAACGTCCTTCAGACGCAGCAGCGAACCATCGTTGTTGGCGCGCAAGACGATGTCCTCGAACTCACTGACATCCGCCAGTCTGCCCTTGAGGGTCAGCGAGTACTGGAAGCCGCTAGCCGTGTCGGCCGGAGGCTGCCCCACCTGGCCGGCAGCGGCCTGCTTGTTCTGCTCCTGCACCGCGGCGACCACATCCTGCGCGGTCAGGCCAAGCGCAGCCATGCGATCGGGCTTGAGCCAGACCCGCATACCGAATTCGGAGCCAAACACCTGCAGGTCACCCACGCCGGGCACCCGCTTGAGTTCATCCACCCAGTAGTTGTTCAGGTAGTTGTCCAGAAAGTCGCGGTTGCGGCTATCGTCCGGAGAATAGAGCGCCGCAAACATCAGCACGTCCGGCGACGATTTCGCGACCGCGACACCAATGTCGTTAACCTCGGCAGGCAAACGCGAGGTCACCTGGCTTACCCGATTCTGGGTTTCCACGGCGGCGATATCGGCATCGCGCTCCAGCGCAAAGGTCACCTGGATTTTTGCCGAGCCGTCGTTGCCCGCTACCGCACGGATGTAGCGCATATCGCTGACACCGTTGATCTGCGAATCCATCGGCGAGATCACCGAATCGATCACCGCTTCGGCGTCCGCACCTGGGTAGACGGTGTTGACGGTTACTGTTGGTGGCGCGATATCAGGGAACTGGGCGACCGGCAGGCCGCGCATGACCAGCGTCCCGGCAAGCAGCAGAAACAGAGAAATAACGACCGCAAAGACCGGCCGATTGAGGAAGAAACGCGCCATCAGTGCTGTCCTCCCTCGGTGACATCACGCACCTGCAGCGATGCACCATTGCGGGCCTTCTGAATACCTTCAACAACCACGCGGTCGCCCGGCTGTACGCCGTCTTCGATGATCCACAGACCTTCCTGACGCGGCCCGACCTCAACCTGCACCTGCCGTGCAACGTCGCCCGTGTCGACCAGCGTCACGAAGTAACTATTGAGCAGTTGAGACACCGCCTTGTCGGGCACTGCGACCACGTCGTCACGCCGTTCGGTTACCAGCTGCACGCGAGCAAACATGCCCGGCCGCAGCATGCCGTCCGGGTTCGGGAAATCGGCACGCAAGCGGATGGTGCCAGTGCTGGCGTTCAGGGCACGGTCGGAGAAGGTCACCTCCCCTGCATAGGGATAGGCAACACCATTGCTGAGCAACAGACGGGCAGCCATGCCGGGCTCGCTGGCGGGACGTTCGATACTGCCGTGGGCCTGCTCGTAGGCCAGCAGTGCCGGCTCACTGACGTTGAAGTAAACCCAGGAGGCATCGACTGTGGACACCTTGGCCAGCATGGTAGAACCGGCACTGATCAGATCGCCGATATTTGCTTCGGCAGCACCGATACGACCGGAGACCGGCGAGAGAATCGAGGCGTACTCGACCGCCAGTTCCGCCTGCTCCACCGCCGCCTTGGCATTGTCTACCCGCGACGAGGCCGAGCGCAGGGTGGCGACTGCATTGTCATAGACCTGACGCGGGATTGCCTGGGTTTCCAGCAGCGGGCGGTAACGGTTCACGTCCAGCTGGGCACGTGCCTGGCTGCTCTGCGCATCGCTTAACGAGGCCCGCGCATCCAGCAGGCGCGCCTGCAGGTCACGGTCATCGATGGTGAACAGCAGCTGCCCCTTGCTGACCTGCGCGCCGTCGACAAAGTGCTTCTGCTGCAAGGTTCCGGAGACCCTCGCGCGCAATTCCACTTCCTGCGGGCTCGCCACCTGACCGGTGAAATCACGCACAAGCGCGATGTCCTGCGCCTGCACAGTGATGGCTTGCACCGGCACCGTCTGCTGCGCCGGTGGCTGCTCGCTTGAGCAACCGGCCAGCGCCACGGCAGCCGACAGCATGGAAGCCGTCCACAGGCGACGCTGGCGGGATGAAGACGGGAGTCCGTTGTCATGCTGTTTTTTCATGTCCATTCCCAGAAAGAGCTGATTGAAAGAGTGCTTGCTGGCGACTGCCGATGCAGATTCACAGCAAGAAACCGCCGGGCGGCTGTAAAGGACGAAAAATATACTACACCGTGCAGTGTACTTTCAACACAAAAAAAAGCAGACACAAAAACGCCCGAGACCAGCTCGGGCGTTTTTCCGGACAACAGCGCGCGTTGCGTCAGGCAGCCTGCGGCGCGTAATGCTTGAGGAACATGCCAACAACCGACTCCAGATAACGATCGCGTTCGGCGGCTGAGCGCAGTTGCTCGTCCTGGATCAACCTCGGCCAGAACTCGGTGGCGGTAATCATGCCGGCAAACTCGGTCGTTGCCTGCTGGGCATCAAAGGCCGGCATCAGGCCCTTGGCCTGCGCCTGCTCGATCCAGCGCTGGATCGGCATCTGTGGCTCGCGACCGGTCACCGCCGCACCGACCATCTGCGGCGATTGAATAAAACGTGACAACACCACCCGGGTCAGCTTGATGAAGTCGTCACTGGTCATCAGTTCGGCGTACAGGCGCCCTACTTGCTTGAGCTGATCATGCAGCGCCCCGGCCGTCGGTTCCGGCAACTGCAGGTGCCCACACCGGCTTACCAACTCCTCACGAATCGCCTCAAACAGGGCTTCCTTGGATTCAAAGTGGTTGTACACCGTGCGCTTGGAGACCTGAGCCTCCTCGGCGATGCGATCCATGCTGGTTTCCAGATAGCCGTGCTGCTGGAACAGACTCACCGCCGCACAGATGACATCGTCACGCTTTCCGCTTTTTCGACCGCTCATTACCTACCCCTTGTAGAACCAGAATGGCGTAACTATACTACACCGTGCAGTTTACTTTTACTGATTCAGATCAATTTACCCATTGATTCACACCGAACCGGCCCAGTGTGCCGGTTTTCCATCCTCGACCGCAGGAGCGCTGAATGACACGCCAGGCCCCGCCCAACGGCACGCAAACCCAGAGTTTACCTGCCGGAACGCCCGCGCACACACCCGCGACGGATTCGGCACGGCACGGACTGATTGCCTGTCACGAATGTGACCTGCTGGTGCGCCTGCCGACGCTGGAACAAACACATCGGCTGTCGTGCCCGCGCTGCAAGCATAGTCTCGGCCTGACCGGCGAGCGGCATCTGGAACGCGCCTTGCCACTGGGCATCTGCGCCGCGCTGTTGCTGGCACTGTCGCTGATGTTCCCGTTCCTGGCGTTCGAGCGCGCCGGGGTCTCCAATCAGATGACCCTGCTGCAAACCGGCATCGCGCTGGTGCAGGACGGTAGCCTGCTGCTCGGGGCGCTGGTGCTGCTGTTCATCATTTTGGCGCCTTGCCTGCTGGTCGGCTGCATTCTACTGATCGCCTGCAGTCTGCGCCTGCAGCGCCCGCTACCCGGAGTAAAGACGGCAGCACGGCTGATGCACCGCCTGACCAGTTGGAACATGGTCGAGGTGTTCATCATCGGCGTATTCGTCAGTCTGGTGAAGATCGCCGGGATGGCCCACGTGGCGCTGGGCATTTCGCTATGGAGCTATCTGGCGCTGGCAATCGTACTGACTGCTGCCGCCGGCTCACTGGAACGCATCAGCCTGTGGCGCCGACTGGCCGAGCTGGAGGCCCCAGCATGAGCGCCACGAGCGCGCGTTCGCGCGGACTGGTTGGCTGCGCCTGCTGTGCGCTGGTCGTATCGATCAACGAGCAACGCTGTCCGCGCTGCCAAAGTCGCCTGCACTCTCGCACCCCGGACAGCCTCCAGCGCACCCTGGCGCTGATCGTAGTCGCCTGGGTGCTGTACCTGCCTGCCAACTTGTTACCGATTACCAACACAGTCTATCTGGGCAGCAACGCACCAAGCACCATCCTCGGTGGCGTTGTCACCCTGTGGCAGATGGGCTCTTACCCGATCGCGCTGGTGATCCTGATTGCCAGCGTGCTGGTGCCCATCGGCAAGCTGCTGATGCTCAGCTGGCTGTGCTGGCAGGCCAGTCGCCCGCGCCCACGCAATCCGCAGCAAAGCGCCCGTCTATACCGGCTGACCGAGTTCATCGGCCGCTGGTCGATGATCGACGTGTTTGTGGTGGCCATCCTGGTTGCCCTGATCAAGCTCGGCAACATCATCTCGTTCTATCCCGGCTTTGCCGCCCTCAGCTTCGCGGCAGTGGTCATCGTCACCATGATCGCTGCAGAACAATTTGACCCCAGGCTTATCTGGGACAGCACAGAGTCCGAATCCAATGAATGAACCTACTGCTACCGTTACCCCACCACGGCGCATCAGTCGCATCTGGCTGTTGCCGCTGTTTGTCATGCTGATCGGCGGCTGGGTTACAACACGGTATTACCTGTCCCAGGGCGCCAGCGTGGAGATTACCTTCGCCACCGCAGAAGGGCTGGAGGCCGGCCGGACCCGCGTTCGCGCACTCAGTGTCGATGTCGGCGTCGTCAAAGACATTCAACTGGCCGACGACCTCAAGAACGTGCGCGTGAGCATTCAGCTCAACCCCGGAACCGACCGCTTGCTGCATGCCGACACCCAGTTCTGGGTAGTGCGCCCACAGCTGAACGCCAGCGGCGTATCCGGTCTGGGCACCTTGCTCTCCGGCCCGTACATCGAGCTGTATCCGGGCGACGGCGAACGTGGCGGCAGGCACTATACCGGCCTGGATGAGGCCCCGCACACGCCACCCGGCGTAGCCGGCATGCGCGTTGAGCTCTATGGTGACAGCGCCGAATCGATCAGCGTTGGAGCACCGATCCTGCACCGCGGCCTGCAGGTCGGCCAAGTGGAGTCAGTGGATCTGGACATGACCCGAGCCCAAGTGCGGATCTCGGCGTTTATCGACGCGCCATTCGACCAACTGGTAACCGCAGGTGCGCGTTTCTGGAACGCCAGCGGCCTGTCGGTTCGCACCGGCGCGGAAGGACTGGAACTGGATGCCGAATCACTGGCGGCGGTGGTCTCCGGCGGTATTTCCTTTGCTGTTCCCAGCCAGGGCAGCGCCGGTGAGCGAGTCGAGTCCGGTAGTCGCTTCGAACTGTTCGATAGCCGTCAGGCGGCAGAGGCCGACCCCTACCTGTTCGCCAAACGCTATGCCCTGCAGTTCGAGCAATCGCTGCGCGGCTTGGACGTAGGCGCGCCAGTCGAGTATCGCGGCATTCGCGTCGGCACCGTCGAAGACATCCGCCGTGAAGAGCTGGCCGAGGCGCACAGCAATGCCATCGCCGTGCCAGTCATTATTCGCGTCGAGCCCGGCCGCTTCGGCATGCCTGACAGCCAGGAGTCGATCAACCTGCTCGCCGAGCGGCTGCAGCGCGGGGTCGCGGAGGTCGGCATGCGCGCCAGCCTGCAAACCGGAAACCTGATCACCGGCGGCCTGTACGTGTCGATTGATCACCACCCAGACGCACCGGCTGCGGAGGTTGGCGAGTTTGATGGCATGAGCACTCTGCCAACCCTGTCGGGCGGCATCAAACGGCTTGGCCAGCAGCTGTCCGACCTGCTCGACAAGCTCAACGCCCTGCCGCTTGAGCAGACGACCGACGAACTTAACCGCACCCTCGCCAGCGCTCGCGCAACCCTGCAATCGGTTGAGCAACTGACCAGCAGTGACGCAGTGAACGCGCTGCCCGAGCAGCTCAACCAGACGCTGGAAACCGTCAACAGCACACTGTCGAGCCTGGGAGAGGGGTCTGCCCTGCAGCAAGACGCCACCCGCGCACTGAATGAGCTGGATAGCACCCTGCGCAAAGCCAATAACCTGATCGACAGCCTGCAGGACCAACCCAGCTCGCTGCTGTTCCCGCGCAAACATCAACCCGACCCGGAGCCGAGGATCAACCGATGAACCTGACTAACCTGCGCCATACCGCTGCCAGCGCACTGGTGCTGGCAGCACTGACCCTGGCGGGCTGCGCCAGCACCGGCAGCGATGTGCACCAGTACTTGCTGCGCGACTCAAGCGCCCCTCTGAGCGCCAATGAACAGGCATCAGTCGCCATCAGCCAGCTGACGCTGCCTGACTACCTGTACGACGACGCCATCGTGCTGCTGCTGGACGACCAGCAGATGCACAGCGCGCGCGTACACCGCTGGGCAGAGCCATCGCCTACGGCGATCAAACGCTATCTGACACAACGCATTGCGAGCCGCTTCGCTCAACAAGAGGAGATCCAACCGGTGCGCCTGGAGATCAACATTGACGAACTGATAGGCAATGTCGACGGCGACATCAGTCTGCGCGCCAGCTACCGGTTCAAGCGCCCTGATGGCACGCAACGCAGCGGGCGCGTCAATCGTCAGCTACAGCAACCGGCAGACGGCTACCCGGGGCTGGTAGCGGGACACGCGGCGATCCTTGACGACTTGGCAGCGATGATCGCGAACGACCTGAGCAATCAAATCGGACGTTAGTCGCAGCCAATTCAATGCCCGGGTCGGCGAACTCCCCGCTCACGGAAGAGCACGCTGGCACGGGTGGTGATATCGCTCTGGAAGGGCTTTTCGTAGGTCACATCGAGCACATAGGCCTTGGCGCGTAGGCGAATCGCCAGCCGCTCGGCAATCTGCACTTCCTCAATGGCAAAGGCAACCGGCTTCTTCAGGTAGGCAAAGCGACTGGTGACGATCACCTGACGGACGATGTCTTCGGCTTCCTTGATATCGGCATCCAGCGCCAAATGAAAGTCGGTCACCACCATCATGTCCATCGCCCCGAGGTTGCCGGAGGCAACAACGTCGGTAATAAAGCGCGAGTTGGGAATCGTGACGATGTTGTCGTCCAGCGTCTGCAGCCGCACCGTACGCAGGGTGATGGTGATGATCTCGCCATACACCCCGTCGAAGGTCACCCGGTCGCCAACGTGGAACGGCCGGTCAAACAGCAGGATCAGGCCGGACACCAGCGAAGCGGCGATGTCTTTCAACGCAAAGCCCATCGCCACGGCCGCCGAGCCGCCAATCGCCAGCAGAAACTCCTGCGGCGGCTGCAGCACCCCAACCACTACCCCAGCGCCGCCGAGAATGTAGAGGCTGAAACTCAGCAGGGTGCCCAATTGCATGATGGTGAAGCGCCGCGCGGGAAAGCGCGCCATCAACTTGACCATGCTGTAGCGCACGCACCAGTTCGCCAGCCACAGGGCAAACAGGCAGATCAGCAGCAATACCAGCTTGCCGGTGTCGAACATGTCGACGAAAGTCGTCAACTGGGAAGCAAGTTCGTTATTCATGCAACAGGTTCTTCCGTGCCAGCAACCGAGTGATCAGCGGATACCAGAGCGCTACCACGCGGTAGCGACGGTTGTTCGCCCGTTCGATAAAGCCCATGTCCTGACCGGTCTTGAGTGCGCGACGCACCACCCGCTCGGGCAGTGCAGTGGCGACAACCAGCTCGTCACTGCTCATGTTGTCGTGGATCAGGATGGCCGCGTAGACAAAGTAAAGATCGCTGTGCAGCGACTCCAGACCAGCCCCCGACACCTCCTCCGGCAGGCCAACCACCACGGTATCGCCGACCATCCGAATCGACTTGAGCCACAGCTGCAGGGCGAGGCGCGGATTGCCCAGGCAGGCATCCCAGAGCAGGCTGAAATACAGCTGCTCTGCATTGCGAATGCTGCCAGCCTCCGGCCCGCGGGTCGCCAGCAGGATGTTGTCGTAACGAATGCGGCAGCCGCTCAGATGATTGCGTGACAGCACCAGCGAACGCACATCGCTCTGCGACCAGCGCCGCGCCACCTTGATGCTGCGAAACTGGTAATCCCGGCCGTAGACGTTGCCCAGATACGCCCAGCTGTGGTTGCTGGTCAGCACCAGCCAGAACAGGTTTTCGACCCGGGCGTTGACCAGCCCCAGCAATGCTTCCCAAGCCGCCAGACCGCCCACCTGACGCAGGAACAGGTTCTGTGCATCGTCAATCACCACCAGCGTTTGTTTGCGGTCGGCATCCGAGCGCACCAGCGCCGACGGCCCCTCGGACAGATCGGTGCCCAGCGCCCAGCCGATCATATCCAGCAGGCCTTTAGCGGTCGTGACCTTGTCCTCGATCCGCAGCAAACACTGATTCAGCTCCGGCTGCTGGCTGGCCAGATCCTGACACAGGCGATGCAGAACCGTGGTCTTGCCCGCGCCATCGGGCCCGGTGAGCAACAGCGCATTATCGTTGGCCGAGTCCGCCAGCCATGGGTCGAGGCTCTTGCGCAACTGGGCATACAGCCCGGAATCGATAAACGGAACGCTGGTCGGGTCAGACTGGGTAAACCACTCGGCATAACTGCTCAGCGCCTTGGCGTCGGACACCACCTCTTCCTGTTCCGCCTCAACGGCAGCCACCCTCAGTTTGAAGCTGCGAGCGAATAACCGGCGGTACCAGTCATAGGCGAACAATGCCTTGTGCATAAAGCCAATCAACAACGCCAGCAGCAGCGGCGGCGCAGCGATAGGGGCAACCAGCATGAAGGTTTTTTGGCCGAGCAGCTGTTCAACAACCCGATCGCCAGCGGAGGGTAAAAACGACTTCAGTGCTTCAACGAAGTCCTCGCGTCGGCTGCGCAGCAGCAACCCCATCGCCAGCAACACGCCGACCACACTGGCTACCTGACCCCAGTCGAGCAAGCGTGACGGACCAATCCCGAGGGCGATGAAGTCACTGATCAGCATCGGCAATACGGCAACCGCTGATGCAATGCGCGCAGCCCGTTGCACCTGCCCCTGCTGCTCATCATTCAGATAACTGCCTGCCTGCTGGGCGGTGCGTTGCAGCAACCACTCGCCAGCCAGACACAGCAGCCCGTAGAGGATATACAGCCGTGCCAGCGGCAACAGGGTAATCAGCAGCGGCAAGCGAAGCTCAGCGAAGAAAGCGTGCAGCAGCCCAAGCCCCAGCAGACCTATCAGCCAGGGCAGCAACAACGGCACACTGGCGGTCACCCGACTGACCGGGCCAGCCAAGCGGCGGCCGCGACTCCAGCGCGCAAAGCGGCTTTGCAGACTGCCAGCCGGGGCTTTGGTGCGCCGCGCCACCCAGATCAAAAGCGCCGCAGCACCCAGGCCGATCAAATACTCGATCACCTTGATCCAGGCAGGTGTGCCGGCGCCCTCGGCACCGGGGTGGCGGTAACCGGTCCGAGTATCGGTGATCAACCAGTCGAGACGGGTGTTGAAGGCTCGCAGTTCGTCGAGTAGCAGACCATCGGTTGCTTCGCTGCCCACCTGTTCGGACGCCGGCTTGGCCGTATCCCAGAGAAAACCGCGGATATCGTTCATGGCGTTGCGCAACACCAGCGTATCCAGCCGGGCCAGACGAAACGCAAGCAGCACCTGCTCGGCCAACTCCTCAGGCAGCGCGTCCAGCGTTGCGCGCTCCGGCAGTGCTGCAGTAGGCCGGAATGCATTGGCTTCGCGCCACAACGCCAGCAGCGCAGCAATACGCTCCGGTTCAGGGTCAGCCTGCAGATGCTGGGACAGACTGAACAGTCCCCGGCGCAGGCTGCTGAGGTCTGCCAGCACACCACTCAGAGCCGCCTGCACCGCAGCCGCTTCAGGGCCGCCATGGGCGGTCAAGCCATCCTGCAGCTGATCTTCAAAGGAGAGCAAGCGCTCACGCGAGAGCCAGACCCGCACCAGCGGATCGCGGAGAGCGGACGGCTGCTCATCCCACGCTTGCTGCTGACGGATCAGCCTGGAACGTACCCGCTCATACTCGGTCAGCGCCGCCTGGTACTGATCAGCCAGCGTGTTGCACTCCAGCCCTTCCGGCCACTCACGAAGCACGCCGTCGCTGCCCGCTTCAAGCGCATCGGCCAGAGACAGGTCAGCGGGAAAATCATCGTTGTAGATAGAAGCGAAAACCGCACGGCGGGTGTTTAGGTCCTCAATCGCCGCCTCCAGCGAGGTCAGCACTTCGCGCTCGTCAACGCAGTCAGCCAGTTGCGCACCGGACGGTCTAGCATGCACCCACGAGGACGCCAGACAGAACATCAGCGTCAAACAGAAAAATCGAATAGCAGCCATCGTACCCCTGCACCCATCGCAACCACCGCCACAGCGGTGGGTTCCCTACCCCCTTTGGGGCGCCAGGCAGCCTTCAAGCACTCACGGCCGCGCTCAGATTATAGACACAGCAGGCAAGGCAGCGACGAATCAATGCCGCCAGCCCAACCATTTGACACCGCAATCAATTTACGGAACCCTCTTGGCTGCGTCTCAGGAAGAGGTCGGCACGCAAATGGCTTACATCACTTTTTCCACATCAAGCTATCCGGAAGCCGAGCGCCTGGAGGCCTCACTCGACATCTATGCGGCCATGGCCAATATCGACGTTTCGCTTCCACGGGGCAAAAGTCCCGATATCGAAACCCGCATCCGCCTGCTGCCTGGTGTATCAATAGCCCTTATCCAGTGCTCGCCACTCATTGTGAACCGGCGTTCCCGGCAGCTTCAGGACGGCAACGACGACTTTGCTCTACTGCTCAACCCCACCGGCAATGCCCCTTGGCGCTCAGAACTGGCCGGCGTTGGCGAGGTAGAGTGCAGCCCGGGCGCCGGCTGTTTCAGCTTCAACGACCGCCCCGGCACCATCGAGTTTCACGGCAGTCGCACCTACATGCTCAATATCTCCTTCTCTCGGGCCCTCCTTGGCCCGCTGGTAGGTGACCTCGAACGGGCGAGCAAAAAACCCCACTTGTCCCGAGAGACATTCGCCCATCTGGCCCGCTGTGCAATCGACCTGGTAAAAGAACCCGGCCTGAAAGGCACCGACATCCTCGCCGAAACCAACCGGCTGCTGGATCTGGCCGCGCTCTCGGTTGGTGCCCCGCGCGATATTGAAATCACCGCCCGGCATCGCGGCCTGAAACAGGCCCGCCTGCGTGCGGTCAAGGCAGACCTACGCGTCAGTGCCTGGCAGGGCGAGACCTCCCTGGGCTGGCTGGCCAAACGGCACGGCGTCTCGCCCGGTTACATTCGCGCCATGTTCGAACAGGAAGGCCAGAGCTTTACCGACTATGTCCTAGGGTTGCGGCTGGAGCGGGTGTTCCAGTGTCTGACCAGCGCCGCGCACGCCCACAAGAAGGTCGCTGACATTATCTACGACGCCGGTTTCAACAACCCCTCCTGGTTCTATCGTGCGTTCAAGCGGCGCTTTGACCTGACGCCCGGCGAAGTGCGTGAACTGGTCAGCACAGGACAGCCTGCCAGGGAGCCTCTCTAACGGCACCCAAAAGCGGTGTTGTGGCGCTGAGTGGAAGCCCCTGTATTAGCCCGTTGCTACCCTCCCCGGCTTCGAGAACCTCGCGAACCTAGGGAAGGAACACAACGTGAAGAAACTGGCCGCCGTATCGAGCCTGCAAACTGCTTGCCTGCTTTCATGCCTGGCAGCTTTACCACTGCAAGCCGCAGAAACCGCCGGTGGCGCCCTTCGCGACCTCGAAACCAGGCCGCTCGATCTGCCGCCCAAACCACCAGCAGACACGCCCACGCTGACGCCACCACCAGCCAGCGAGCAGGCCGCCGGTGGGCAGACCGTCAACATCCTTGGCTTTCGCTTCACGGGCAACACCGCCTTCAGTGATGACCAACTGGCCGCCCTGCTGCTCGACCTGTCCGGCCAAGCCCTCACCCTTGGGCAGCTGCAACAGGCCGCTGACCGGATTACCGCCTGGTATCGCCAGCACGACTGGCTGCTCGCCCGCGCCATCCTGCCCCCCCAGGAAATTGATGACGGCTACCTGACCATTCAAATCGTCGAAGGCAAATACGACCAGGTTCGGCTCAACAACCAGAGCGAGCTGCCTGACCGCCTGCTGCAAAACGCCACTCGCGGCCTGAGCGCCGGCGACGGCGTGCGCGCCGGCGCACTGGAAAACGCGCTGATGAGCCTCGATGCGCTGCCCGCCAGCCAGGTCAACTCGCGGCTGTCTCGCGGTGAGCAGGTCGGTACCAGCGCATTGGATATCGACGTAAACGACCTGCCAGCGCTGAGCGGGCAACTGTCGCTCGACAACTATGGCAACACCTACAACGGCGAATACCGACTGACCGGTGGCCTCACCGTCGCCAATCCCTTCGGGCTGGGTGACAGCTTGCAACTGCAGGCGCTGGTCTCCGACGGCGACCAAAAATACCTGAGCACCCAATACGAACTGCCAGTGGGCCCGTGGAACACCCGTGTCGGGTTTGGCCTGTCCTGGCTGGAATACGAACTGGGCAAGGACTTCGACAGCCTCAACGCCAAGGGCAAAGCCGCCACCGGCAGCCTGTTTGCCAGCCAGGACTGGTGGCAGCAACGCAGCTGGGGCGTATCCAGCCGCATCGAATGGCGCTACCGCGACCTGGAAGACGAGCAGCTTGGTGTCGCCAGCGAGAAAACCCTGCGCAGCGTCACCCTCGATCTGGTCAACGGCTACTGGCGTGACGACCTGCTAGGCGGCAGCGCCAACAGCTACCGCCTGAGCTGGACCCACGGCGAGCTGTCGCTGGACAGCCCCTACGCCGTCGCATCCGACTTTTACGGCACCGAAGGCCGCTACCACAAGGTCAACCTGGCCGTGCTGCGTCAGCAGCGTCTCAGCCCGCGCTTCACCCTGAACCTGAACCTGCGCGGCCAACTGGCCGACGGCAATCTGGATTCCGTCGAGAAGATGAGTCTGGGCGGCGCCTACGGCATCCGCGCCTTCCCGCAGGGCGAAGCCTCAGGTGATGAGGGCTGGCTGGCCAGTACCGAACTGCGCTACGCCCTGAACGGCCAATGGCAGCTGGGTGCTTTCCTGGAAGCCGGTGAAATCACCTACAACAAGGACCCGCTGCCTATCGGCGACCGCCATCGCAACCTCACCGGTGCCGGGGTTGCCGCCTATTGGCGACCGCATCACCAGTGGCAAATCAGCGCAATTGCTGCCACCTCGCTGGATGGCGAAGAAGCTGTCAGCGACGAACCGGAAGACGTTTACCTCTGGGGCCAAATCCAGTGGATGTTCTAGATCCGCAGCCTGCCAACACACGGTAAACAGCACGCACCAGCCGCCAGAAAGGAATCCACCATGACCACCACACGCCCCAACTTCGCCCCCACCGCTCTGGCCATCGCCATCAGCCTGAGCGCAGCCAACCTGCACGCCGCCGACCTGCCCACCGGCGGCAACATCGTCGGCGGTTCCGGCAGCATCAGCCAGAATGGTAACAACCTGAACGTGCAGCAGAACAGCGACAAGCTGATCACCAATTGGGACAGCTTCGACATTGGCGCGGGCCATACGGTCAACTTCTACCAGCCAGGCAGCAACTCGGTGGCGTTGAACCGGGTGATTGGCGAAGACGCCTCGGCGATCTACGGCAACCTCAATGCCAACGGCAAGGTGTTTCTGGTCAACCCCAACGGCGTGCTGTTTGGTCAGGGGGCGGCGGTCAATGTGGGGGCGTTGGTGGCCTCGACCCTCAGCCTCAGTGATGAAGACTTTAACGACGGCAATTACCAGTTCAGCGGCGATGGCAACAACGCTGCGGTCATCAACCGCGGCAGCATCACTGCCGACGGCGGCGCGGTCGCGCTGCTGGGTGGGCAGGTCAGCAACCACGGCATCATTCAGGCCAATCAGGGCACAGTAGCGCTGGCCGCCGGCGACAAGATCACCCTGGACTTTGCCGGTGACGGCCTGCTCAACGTGACCGTGGATGAAGGCACCCTGAATGCGCTGGCGGAGAACCACCAGCTGGTTCGCGCCAACGGCGGCCAAGTCATCATGACCGCCAACGCCACCAACGCGCTGCTGCAAACCGTGGTCAACAACACCGGGGTGATTGAAGCACAAACCCTGGACAACCAGAACGGCACCATCGTGCTCAAGGGTGGCTTTAATGGCGGCACGGTGAATGTGGCCGGCACACTGGATGCCTCAGCGCCAAACAGCGGCGACGGCGGTTTTATCGACACCTCTGGTGCCCACGTCAAGATTGCCGACGGCACTCGGGTTACCACCAAAGCCAACAACGGCACCACTGGCGAATGGCTGATCGACCCGACCGATTTTTACATTACCGACAGCATTGACCTTCCAACCGAAAGCAGCATTGGTGCCATAACCCTCAGCGACAATCTGGAATACAGCAATGTCACACTGGCCACCGCTGACGACGGCACCGAGCCCGGCGATATGTACGTCAACGGGGCAGTGAGCTGGAACGCCGACCACACCCTCAGCCTAAACGCCCACAACGACATTCATATCAACCAGGCCATCACCGCGACCAACGGCGGCCTGACCCTGAATGCCGGCGGCGCGATCAGCGCAGACGGCGCGGTCAACGTCGACACCTTTAATCTGCAAAGCGGCGCCTGGAGCCAGTTGGGCAGCACTCTTGCCGATTTCTCAGCCAGGGACTTCCGCCTCAATACGGCTAACGCCAGCTTCCTGCGCGCCAACGGTGGTGACGGCAGCGAAGGCAACGCCTACCGGATTTTTGATATCTACGGCCTGCAGGGCATGGCCTCACGCAGCCTGTTGAGCAGCCACTTCGCGCTGACCAACAATATCGACGCCAGCGGCACCGCCAACTGGAATGGCGGTGCGGGCTTTGTGCCTATTGGAGACGATGCCAATCACTTCAGCGGCAGCTTTGATGGCCAGGGCCATAGCATCAATGGCCTGACCATCAACCGCCCAGGTACCGATGACGTCGGCCTGTTTGGGGTGATCTCCGCTAGCCAGATCAGCAATATAGGGCTGACTAACGCCACCATTACTGGACAGCTCCGAGTAGGTGGACTGGTGGGTCAGGGGCTTAATAACAGCCGTATAAGCTACAGCTCGGTACAAGGCGATATTAGTGCTTATCTGAACGGTGGAGGGCTGACAGGAAACTTCGCCGGCACCATTGAGCACAGCCACAGTGCCGGCACCGTATATGCCACTGAGTTATCTGGCGGACTAGTGGCATATCTCTTCGGGCAGATCAGCGATAGCTACTCCACCGCCAGTGTGAAAGGCGACTTCGGGGGCGGGCTGGTCGGCATTATGCGTGGAGGGCAAATCAGTCGCAGCTATGCCTCCGGGCAGGTAACCCAAAGCCAATTAGGCCCAATCGGAGGACTAATAGGTAGTAGAGATAGTGGCACCATCACCAACAGCTACTGGAACACCGAAACCAGCGGCCAGGCCAGTGCGGTGGGCGGTGGCAGCTCCGCCGGCATCACCGGCCTCACCACCGCGCAGATGTTCGATGCCGCCAACTTTACCGGTTTTGACTTTGCTGGCACCTGGGCCAATGCCGACAATCAGACCACCCCCTACCTGCGCGCGCTGGCCGGCAACCGGGTGTTCAACAAAAACGACCTGCCCACCGGCACCATCGACGCCACCAACCACCCGGCGCTCTATACCGTGATCCAGAACGTCGAGCAGCTGCAGGCCATGCGCGACGACGTCACGGCCAACTACCTTCTCGGCAACCATATCGACGCCACCGCTACCGCCGGTTGGAATGGTGGCGCGGGGTTTGTGCCCGTTGGGGACGGAACTAAACGTTATACCGGCAGCTTTGACGGTCTGGGCTATAGCATCAACGACCTGACCATCGACCGCAGTGGTACGGACTTCGTTGGCTTGTTCGGCGCTACCGGCAGTGGCAGCGTGATCCGCGATATTGGGCTGATAGGCGGCAACGTCTTCGGCCGTAACCATGTCGGCGGGCTGGTCGGAGTCAGCTCAGGCATCATTAGCAACGCCTATGCCACCGGCAGCGTTGAGGGCAGTGATAACTACATCGGCGGGCTGGTCGGATACAACACTGGAACCATCAGCAACGCCTATGCCACTGGCAGCATTAAGGGTAGTGATAACTACGTCGGCGGGCTGGTCGGACACAACGCTGGAACCATCAGCAACGCCTATGCCACCGGCAAAGTTGAGGGCAGTGGAAGAGTCGGCGGGCTGGTTGGATACAGTTCTGACAGCAGCACCATCACCAACAGCTACTGGAACACCAACACAAGCGGCCAGGCCGACGCGGTGGGTGAAGGCAGCAGCTCAGGCGCCACCGGCCTCACCACCGCACAAATGCTACAAGCCGACAGCTTCGCTGGCTGGGATATTGATGCGCAGGGCGGCACGGGTACGGTCTGGCGTATCTACGAAGGGTATACCGCCCCGCTGCTGCGGCACTTTTTGACCGCCCTTGAGGTGACCGGCGAAAACAGCACCACCACCTATAACGGCACGGAACAGGGCGGCAGTTGGGACGCCGCTGGTGAGTACGATGCTGATCGCATTTTCGGTCAGCCCATCGGCGGCAAAAACGCCGGCACCTACGCTCTCGACATGAGCGGTCTGCACTCCGATCAGCAAGGCTACGACCTGATCACCACGGGTGGCGGCACCCTGACCATCAACAAAGCCCAGGCCACCGTTACCGCCAACAGCGGCTCCACCACCTACAACGGCACTGAACAAAGCGTCAGTGGCTTTACTGTCGACGGCTTGGTTAACGGCGAAGATGCCAGTGTGCTCACCGGCGTCACCACCAGCGGTGGTAAAGGCACTAATGCCGGCAACTACGCATTGACCGCCAGCGGCAGCGATGGCAACTATGAGCTGAGCTTTGTCGACGGCAAACTGACCATCAACAAAGCCCAAGCCACCGTCACCGCCAATAGCGGCACTACTACCTACAACGGTACCGAGCAGAGTGTCAGCGGTTTTACCGTAGATGGGTTGGTTAACGGCGAAGATGCCAGCGTGCTGACTGGCGTGACCACCAACGGTGGCAAGGGTACTAACGCCGGCAGCTACAAGCTGACCGCCAGCGGCACCGACGGCAACTACGAGCTGAGCTTTGTCAACGGCACCCTGACCATCGAACGCAAGGCCATCACCGGCAACATCACTGCCGACGGCAAGACCTACGATGGCAGCACCTTCGCCAACACCCACGGCACCCTGGACGGCGTAATCAGCGGCGATGATCTGCAGTTCAACACCACCGGCGCCTTTGCTAACAGGCACGTCGGCACCGGCAAGCAGGTCACCGTCAGCGGCTCACTCGGTGGCGGTGATGCGGGCAACTATGTGCTCACCACCAACAGCAGCACCACGGCCAACATCGACCGCAAGACCATCACCGCCAACATCCGCGCCCTAGACAAGCTGTTCGACGGCTCGCTCGCGGCAACCCTCGAAGGCGTATTGAACGGCACCATCAGCGGTGACGACGTTGCGCTGCAGCTCAGCGGTTTGTTCGCCAGCCTCAAGCCGGGCGAGAACCGCGTTCTGGTGGATGCGTCACTGACCGGTGCTGACGCGGGCAACTACCAACTGGTCGCCCCGGATTCGGTAACCGCCAACATGCAGGGCTTTGTTCAGAGCGAAGACTACCAATCGGCCAATGTGAGTCAGCCGCCTGAATCACGCCAGTTGAGTGCACCGGGTGACGCTGGCTACGTGCTCGACATTGATGATGACGCCCTGCGCCTGACAGCCTCTGGACAGTAAACGGCATGGGTATCGACCCGCTGTGGGCCGATACCCGGAGCGTTTGCTGCAGCGCAACCACCGTGCAGCCACCGTGAATTAGCGCTTTTTTGCGCCCGTTACGATCACCGCCAGTCAACCCAGGCCCCTGCACAGCCCATGGGCAGCAGTAACCGCTCCTCGGTAGTTGCCAGCGACAGAAAGGATTAGTCTGTCGCTAAACAGAGGCGATGGCGACAGGGTGAGATGAACGGAATCGTGAACGATTTTCTGCTGAGCAATCAGCAGGCTCTGAACTTGGGCGTAGCCCTGCTGCTGGGAGCAGTGATCGGCATTCAACGGGGCTGGCAGGCCCGCAACAGAAAGGCCGGCGAGCGCATTGCTGGCGTTCGCACCTTTGCCCTGGTCGGCCTGTTTGGGGGCATCAGCGCCCTGCTGGCAGAGGAAATAACCATCTGGTTGCTGCCGGCAGCGATGCTGTCACTGACTGCCATTACGCTGGTGGCCTTCAGTCATCAGGCACGTCAGCAAAACACCTTCAGCATCACCAACCTGATTTGCCTGCTGCTGACTTTCAGTTACGGCGCAGTCACGATTGCCATTTCACCCGCACTCGCGGCGGCCGCCGCCGTCATCACCGCGATTATTCTCGACAATCGGGAGGAGATTCACAGCCTGCTGCACCGTCTGCAGGAAAAAGAGCTGGATGCCGGCCTGAAACTGCTGCTGATTACCGTGGTCATGTTGCCACTGCTGCCCAACAGGGGCTTCGGACCCGGCGACGTCCTCAATCCCTACAACATCTGGATTATGGTGGTGCTGATCGCCATGATCTCCTTCATCGGCTACTTTGCCGTCCGTGTTGTAGGGACTGCCAAAGGTATCCTGTTCACCAGCCTGTTTGCCGGGCTCAGCTCGTCCACCGCACTGACATTGCACTATGCCAAGGCATCGCGTTCGGCCGATGAGCTGAGCCCACAGCTGGCTGCGGGCATTCTCATTGCCTGTGGCACCATGTTCCCGCGCATTTTGGTGTACTGCACATTGCTGAATCAGGCACTGCTGCCCGTGCTGCTAGGGCCGGTACTGATCACCGTGCTGTTTATCTATGCCCCCGCCCTGCTGCTCTGGTATCAGCATCGGGACACGCTCACCACAGAGCAGCCCACACTTAACAAGAACCCGCTGGATCTCAGCTCGGCACTGATGTTCGGCGCGCTGCTGGCGGCGATTCTGCTGCTGGCGGAGCTGCTCACGCAATGGCTGGGCAACAAGGGTGTGCTGATGTTGTCGGTGGTATCGGGCCTTGTGGATGTGGATGCAATCACCCTGGCCATTACCCGCTTGTCTCTGGAGTCACTGGACCAGGAGACCGCGGTCATCGCCATCCTGCTGGCGGCCCTCAGCAACAGCCTGATCAAGGCAGCTATGGCACTGGTATTCGGCACCCGCAGCCTGGGGCTGAGAGTCGCCATTCCCATGATTATTGCCGTCGGCGCAGGGGTACTGGCCGCCTGGCTGCAGGCAGCCATGAGCTGAAGCGGCGAACTGACAGCGGTCTTGTCGGGCAAGGCCCGCTCAACTTGCTGAAGGTGCGGCGTTCTGCACGACTAAAAGAAAACCCCTGACTGCAATAACAATCAAGGGTTTGCTCTACAGACTCATATACAGGCCATTATCTAAATTTAAACAATGGCTTACATATAAAGACTTACTCCCACTCGATGGTCGCCGGCGGCTTGCTCGATACGTCGTAGGTGACGCGGGAGATACCTTCGATTTCGTTGATGATGCGGTTGGAGACCTTCTCCAGCAGCTCATACGGCAGGTGCGCCCAGCGAGCAGTCATGAAGTCGATGGTTTCTACCGCACGCAGGGCAACCACCCAGGCGTAGCGACGGCCATCACCGACCACGCCAACCGACTTGACCGGCTGGAACACGACGAACGCCTGGCTGGTCTTGTGGTACCAGTCGAAGTTGTGCAGTTCCTGAATGAAGATATGATCCGCCAGACGCAGCAGGTCGGCGTATTCTTTCTTCACTTCACCGAGGATACGCACACCCAGACCCGGACCCGGGAACGGGTGACGGTAGACCATGTCGTAGGGCAGGCCGAGTTCCAGACCAATCTTGCGCACCTCGTCCTTGAACAGTTCGCGCAGCGGCTCGACCAGTTCAAAGGCCATGTCGTCCGGCAGACCGCCGACGTTGTGGTGCGACTTGATCACGTGAGCCTTACCGGTCTTGGCGCCAGCCGACTCGATCACGTCCGGATAGATGGTGCCTTGGGCGAGGAATTTCACGTCCTGCAGCTTGGTCGCTTCGGTGTCGAACACTTCAATGAAGGTGCGGCCGATGATCTTGCGCTTCTCTTCCGGATCGGCAACACCAGCCAGACGGCCAAGGAACAGGTCTTCGGCATCAACACGGATGACCTTGACGCCCATGTTCTCGGCGAACATGGCCATGACCTGATCCCCTTCCTGATGACGCAGCAGACCGTTGTCGACGAAGACGCAGGTAAGTTGATCGCCAATGGCCTTGTGCAGCAGCGCAGCGACGACAGAGGAATCGACACCACCAGACAGGCCCAGCAGTACCTTGGAGTCGCCTACCTGTGCACGCACGGTGGCAATGGCGTCTTCCACGATATTGGCCGGCGTCCACAGCGCTTCACAACCGCAGATGTCGAGTACGAAGCGCGACAGGATACGACCGCCCTGCTTGGTGTGGGTCACTTCCGGGTGGAACTGCACGCCGTAGTAGCCGCGCTCGTCGTCAGCCATCGCCGCGATCGGGCAGCTGGGTGTGCTGGCCAGCACGTGGAAGCCTTCCGGAATCGCAGTGACCTTGTCGCCATGGCTCATCCAGACATCGAGGCCCAGTACGCCGTCAGCGTCGACGTGATCCTCAATGCCATCGAGCAGGCGGGCCTTGCCGACAACATCGACACGGGCGTAGCCAAACTCGCGAACGTCAGAACCTTCAACCTTGCCGCCCAGCTGCTCGGACATGGTCTGCATGCCGTAGCAGATGCCAAACAGTGGCACGTTCAGGTCGAATACCGCCTGCGGCGCGCGCGGGCTGTCGGCGGCGTGCACGGACTCCGGGCCACCGGCCAGGATGATGCCGCGCGGAGCGAAGGCGTTGATGTCCTCGGCACTCATGTCCCAAGGGTGGATCTCGCAGTAAACGCCAATCTCACGTACCCGACGGGCGATGAGCTGGGTGTACTGAGAACCGAAGTCCAGAATCAGGATGCGATGAGCGTGAATATCGTGGGACATGAGCTTTCCTTGGGAAAGTGCTTGAAGCTGAAAGCCGGAAGCAGGAAGCGGGCTGTCGAAGTTACCCTCGAATCGCCCGCTTCCTGCTTCCGGCACCTGTCAAATAAGTCGATCAACCGACCCGGTAGTTCGGCGCTTCCTTGGTGATCTGCACGTCGTGTACGTGCGACTCACTCATGCCGGCGCCAGTAATACGAACGAACTCGGGCTGGGTACGCATCTCATCGATGGAGCTGGAACCGGTATACCCCATGGAGGCACGCAGGCCGCCCATCAACTGGTGGATGATCGCCGACAGCGCGCCCTTATACGGTACGCGGCCTTCGATCCCCTCAGGAACCAGTTTCTCGGCACCAGCGGCAGAGTCCTGGAAGTAACGGTCAGCGGAACCACCACCGGCGTTAGCCATCGCGCCCAGCGAACCCATGCCACGGTAGGCCTTGTAGGAACGACCCTGGAACAGCTCGACTTCGCCCGGCGCTTCTTCGGTACCGGCGAACATGGAGCCCATCATCACAACAGATGCGCCAGCAGCGATGGCCTTGGCCAGATCGCCAGAGAAGCGAATACCGCCGTCCGCGATCAGCGGGACACCAGTGCCTTCCAGCGCGGCGGCCACATCGGCAATGGCAGAAATTTGCGGCACACCAACACCGGCAACGATACGGGTAGTACAGATGGAGCCCGGGCCAATACCGACCTTGACGGCATCGGCGCCGGCGTCAGCCAGTGCCTTGGCAGCAGCGCCGGTAGCGATGTTGCCCCCGATCACCTGAATATCCGGGAAGTTCTGTTTGACCCAGCTGACGCGGTCAATCACGCCCTTGGAGTGGCCGTGTGCGGTATCAACGATGATCACGTCAACGCCAGCAGCGGCCAGTGCTTCAACGCGTGCCGGGGTTTCCGGGCCGGTACCCACAGCGGCGCCAACCAGCAGCCGGCCTTGATCGTCTTTAGCAGCGTTCGGATAGGCACGGGCCTTTTCGATGTCCTTGACGGTCATCATGCCCTGCAGGCGGAAGGCATCATCAACGATCAGCACTTTCTCGATGCGATGAATGTGCAGCAGCTGACGCACTTCGGAGGCGGCGACGCCTTCCTTGACGGTCACCAGCTTTTCCTTCGGCGTCATCACGTCGCTGACCAGCGCATTCATGCGGGTTTCGAAACGAATGTCGCGGGCGGTAACAATACCGACCAGATCGCCGTTGGACAGCACCGGCACACCGGAGATGTTGTTCTGATGGGTCAGCTCGATCAGCTCGGCAACGGTAGCGCTGGCGTCGATGGTGATCGGGTCACGGACAACACCGGACTCGAACTTCTTGACCTTGCGTACTTCGGCGGCCTGCTGCTCGACGGTCATGTTCTTGTGGATGATGCCCATGCCACCTTCCTGCGCCATGGCGATTGCCAGACGGGCTTCGGTGACGGTGTCCATGGCAGCGGACAGCAGCGGGATGTTCAGTTCGATACGACGGGTCAGACGGGTCTTGAGACTCACGTCCTTGGGCAGGACCTCGGAGTATCCGGGCACCAGGAGAACGTCATCAAAGGTAAGTGCTTCTTGGCGAATACGCAGCATAGCAGGCTCCCGAGCGGGAAAAATGGAAGCGCGACATTATACCTATCACCCCCGCCACACTCAATTGGCTTTAGTGTTCTAAATGGCAGAAGAATACAAGGGACGCAGCGGCCACGGCGAATGGGTTAGCAGGTAGTTGAAAACGTAGGCGAAGCAGCCTGCTAGAATGCGCCCATGAATGATGACCTCCTGTTTCAAAAGCTGACCGCCGAGCCCGATGTGCTTAGCGTCAGCCAACTTAATGCCCGCGCCAGACAGCTGCTGGAAGACGTGTTCCCGCGCATCTGGGTCGAAGGCGAGCTGTCCAACCTGTCGCGCCCCAGCTCCGGCCACATGTACTTCACTTTGAAGGATGACCGCGCGCAGATTCGCTGCGCACTGTTTCGCCAGAATGCCGCCCGGGTACGACTGGCCATGCGCGACGGGCAGCAAATCCGCGCACGTGGCCGGGTCAGCCTGTATGAGGGACGCGGCGATTACCAGCTGATCGTCGACAGCGTCGAGGCGGCCGGTGACGGCGCGCTGCGTCAGGCGTTCGATGCATTGAAGGCCAAACTGCAGGCCGAGGGCCTGTTCGACAGCGAGCGCAAACGCCCCCTGCCCGCCCATCCTACCCGGATCGGCGTCATCACCTCACCGAGCGGTGCGGCAGTACGAGACATCATCAGTGTATTCGGCCGCCGAGCGCCGTTCATCGAGCTGGTCATCGTGCCCGCCGCAGTCCAGGGCCGCGAGGCGGCACCGCAGCTGGTCAAGGCGCTGGAGCGGGCTGACCGTGCCGGCTTTGACGCCATTATCCTCAGCCGCGGCGGCGGCTCGCTGGAGGATCTCTGGCCGTTCAACGAGGAAAGCGTCGCGCGCGCCCTCGCCGCCTGCCAAACGCCAACCATCAGCGCGGTCGGGCATGAAACCGACTTCTCCATCAGCGACTTTGTTGCCGATGTGCGCGCTCCTACCCCGTCCGCCGCAGCAGAGCTGCTCAGTCCGGATCGACTGGCCCTGCTGCGGCAGATCGAGCAACTGCAGCGTCGACTGCAGCAACGCCTCAACGAACGTTTGAGCCGAGCGCGCCTGCAACTCGATGGCCTGCGCCGCCGCCTGCGTCATCCGGGCGAGCGTCTGGCCCAACAGGCTCAGCGGCTGGACGAGCTGGAAATGCGCCTGCGCCGTGCCGTCGACAATCGGCTGCGCCAGCGTGCCGATCGCCTGCACCACATGCAGACGCGCCTCAACACCCAGCATCCGGGCCGTCGCCTGCAGCGCCTGCACGAGCAGTGGCAGCAATTGGATCAGCGCCTGCCACGCGCCATGCAGCAACAGCTCAAGCTACAACACACGCGCCTGCAGCAGCAGGTGCAGGCACTGCATCTGGTCAGCCCGCTGGCAACCCTCGGTCGCGGCTACAGCATCCTGCTCGACCAGCAGGGCAAGGCCATTCGCAGTGCCGGGGACACCCGCCCCGGCCAGCGCCTAAACGCCCGCCTGCACGACGGCACCCTCGCGGTAGAAGTCATAAAAGACGAACCCCATACCCTCTCGCTGCTGGACTGATCCATGCCTGGAAATCGATTGCGCCGCCCGCTGGCGGCACTGCTTCTCGCCGCCCTCAGCCTGCCCGCGCTGGCCGACGGATTTATCACCCGCCTGCTCAACAAACCGGTGCCCGGCGGCGTTGCCGTCGTGGCGCTGCCCGAGCAGGCCGAGGCGCCACGGGCAACCTTTCAGGGCAAACCGCTGCTGACCATCCGCGAGGATGGCCAGCGCTGGATCGCCATCGTTGGACTGGGCCTGGATGTCACCACCGGTACGCAGCACATCGAGCTGGCAGACGGTCGCCAACTGGCATTCAATGTCGGCCCACGTGAATACGCCCAGCAGCACATCACCCTGAAGAACCGCAGCCAGGTCAATCCGGATCCGGCGCAACTGGCGCGTATTGAGCGTGAACTGAAAGAGCAGACCGATGCCTACGCGCATTTCAGCCCGCGCCAACCCAGTAACCTGCTATTTGATCGCCCGGTGCAGGGTCGCCAATCGAGCCCCTTCGGCGTGCGCCGCTTCTTTAATGGCGAGGAACGTAACCCCCACTCCGGCCTCGACTTCGCCGCCAGCACCGGTACGCCGATCAAGGCACCCGCTGCCGGCCAGGTCATTCTGCTAGGTGACTACTTCTTCAACGGCAAAACCGTCTTCGTCGACCATGGGCAGGGACTGATCAGCATGTTCTGTCACCTGTCCGCCATTGATGTCGACTTGGGGCAGGAAGTTGCCCGCGGCGGGGTACTCGGCAAGGTCGGCTCGACCGGCCGCGCCACCGGCCCTCACCTGCACTGGAACGTCAGCCTCAATGGCAGCCGGGTGGATCCGGCGATCTTTATCGGCACCTATCAACCTTGATGGCGCCCTGAAACAGCCGCGCAAACATCTGGCAGAATTCGCACCGCAGCGACAATAAAAACCAACATTTATTGCTCACGAAGTGATTTCTGCCAATTTTTTTCAAGTTGTTGCAACCAAAAACCCAAGACATTACCTTCTACTGCAACGAACTCTTATCTGTTACTGCCTTTGGCCTTCACGAGAGGCCAACCAGCCCAGGGAAACCCAGACCATGAGCATGCTCAAAGACCCGTCCAGCAAGTACCGCGCGTTCCAGCCGATCGACATTCCCGACCGCCAGTGGCCCAGCCGCACCATCACTGAAGTTCCGGTCTGGTGCAGTTCCGACCTGCGTGACGGTAACCAGTCACTGATCGAACCGATGGATCCGGCGCGCAAGCTGCGCTTCTTCAAGACGCTGGTCGCCGTGGGTCTGAAGCAGATCGAAGTCGCCTTCCCGTCAGCGTCGCAGACCGATTTCGACTTCGTACGCACCCTGATTGAAGATGGCCACATTCCGGATGACGTCACCATTCAGGTACTCACCCAGGCTCGCGCCGACCTGATCGAGCGCACCTTTGAGTCCGTTCGCGGCGCCAAGAAGGTCATCATTCACGTCTACAACGCGACCGCACCTAGCTTCCGCCGCATCGTCTTCAAACAGGACAAGCAAGGCGTTACCGATATCGCCGTCAACGCCGCGAAGCTGATCAAACAGCTGGCCGCCAAGCAACCGGACACCCAGTGGACCTTCCAGTACTCGCCGGAAATCTTCACCTCCACCGAGCTGGAGTTCGCCGTTCAAGTCTGCGACGCCGTGCTGGATGTCTGGGAGCCAACGCCCGATAACAAGGTGATCCTCAACCTGCCGGCCACCGTCGAGGTGTCTACCCCGAACATCTACGCCGACCAGATTGAATGGTTCTGCCGTCATATCAGCCGCCGCGACAGCGTGCTGGTCAGCCTGCACACCCACAACGACCGTGGCACTGGTGTTGCAGCCACCGAACTGGGCCTGATGGCCGGCGCCGACCGCGTCGAGGGCTGCCTGTTTGGCAACGGCGAACGTACCGGCAACGTGGATCTGGTCAACGTGGCACTGAACATGTACACCCAGGGTCTGCACCCGGGTCTGGACTTCTCCGACATCGATGCTGTGCGCAAGGTCGTCGAAGAGTGCAACCAGTTGCCAGTCCACCCGCGCCACCCGTACGTGGGCGACCTGGTGCACACTGCGTTCTCCGGCTCGCACCAGGATGCAATTCGCAAAGGCTTTGCCCAGCAGGATCCGAACGGCATCTGGGAAGTCCCCTACCTGCCGATCGATCCGGCCGACATCGGCCGCAGCTATGAAGCGGTTATTCGCGTCAACAGCCAGTCCGGCAAGGGCGGTATCACCTATCTGCTGGAACAGGAATACGGCATCAGCCTGCCGCGCCGCATGCAGATCGAGTTCAGCCAGGTGGTTCAGGGTGAGACCGATCGTCTGGGTCTGGAGCTGACTGCAGCGCAGATTCACGGCTTGCTGGAGAAGGAATACCTGCAAGCGACCAGCCCCTATGCGCTGATCCGTCACCGTCTGCAGGAAGAAAACGGCACCAGCGCCGTCGACGTTGAAGTGCTCAATCAGGGCAATACCCTGCATTGGCGCGGCTTGGGCAAAGGCCCACTGGAAGCACTGGTTGCCGGTTTGCCGGTTGCCGTGGAGATCATGGACTACTCTGAGCATGCCATCGGCTCCGGCACCAACGCCAAAGCCGCAGCCTATGTAGAGGTCCGTATGGATGGTGGTCGGCCGGTACACGGCCTTGGAATCGACGAGAACCTGACCACTGCCAGCTTCCGCGCCCTGTTCAGCGCGCTCAACCGCGCACTGCGTCAGGCCGAAGCACAAGCAGCCTAAGCCGGAAAGTCCGCAGGGCAGCCCCCTGCGGATCAGTCATTCGCGCTGGCAGCCCTCTGCTGCCAGTGCTCTCTCCCCCACGCACACATTGCTGCCAACACCGGCTGCAGGCTCGCACCATGCTCGGTAATCCGGTACTCGACCCGGGGTGGTACCTCGGCAAACACTGTGCGACTCACCACACCATCCCGTTCCAGCTCGCGCAGCTGCTGGGTCAGCATCTTCTCGGTGATCCCCGATACCAGCCGCTTCAACTCAGAGAAGCGTTGCGGTCCCTGAATGATGTGGTATGCCAGCACCGCCTTCCACTTGCCGCCGATTACATCCAAAGTAACTTCGATCGGCGTCGAATAGGTCTTATCGCCCCGCACCAGCCGCTTGCTTTCGGCGATACGCAACTGTTCTTCCGTCATCCCATGATTACCTTTTGGTAAGTGACTGCCGAAATCGTACGTACTTGTTAAAAAGATTGCCACCCCCATAATGACCGGCATTGGCAATCCACCAGTCACTGAATCCGGGAGACATCCATGCCCAGCAATACCCTGTTTCAACCCGCTCGCCTCGGCAGCATTGACCTGCCCAACCGCGTCGTAATGGCCCCACTGACTCGCCAACGCGCTGCCCAGCCCGGCAATCTGCCCCATGCGCTTAACGTCGAGTACTACACCCAGCGCGCCAACGCAGGCCTGATCATCGGCGAGGGCGTGCAGATCAGCCCTGAAGCGCAGGGCTACGCCTGGACTCCGGGCATTCATAGCGCGGAGCAGATCGCGGGCTGGAAAACGGTTACCGATTCGGTACACGCCGCCGGAGGCCGTATTTTCCTGCAGCTGTGGCACGTCGGTCGCATCTCGCACACGCTGATCCAGCCAAACGGCCAAGCGCCGGTCGCGCCGTCGGCCATTGCCGCCAAGGCTGACGTGTATGTCCAAGAGCCAGACGGCAGTCATCACAAAGCAGCAGCCTCGACTCCGCGTGCGCTGGAGACCACCGAGCTGCCACAAGTAGTAGAAAGCTACGCCCAAGCGACGCGCAATTCCCTGCAAGCAGGCTTTGATGGCGTTGAGATTCACGCTGCCAACGGCTACCTGCTCGACCAGTTCCTCTGCTCCAACAGCAACCAGCGTACCGATGCCTATGGCGGAAACGCAGAGAACCGGGCACGCCTGGTATTGGAAGTAGTCGATGCCGTGATTGCCGCAGCAGGCGACGCCGGTATCGTCGGCATCCGCATCTCGCCGCTCGGCACCTTCAACGGCGTCGAAGACGCCAACCCGCTGGAAACATTCAGCTACCTGCTGGAGCAGCTGAATAATCGCGGCCTGGCCTATGTGCATGTGAATAAGCCCGACTGGGCCGGTGGCAGCTACGAAGGCTTTGACGAACTGCTGGCCGAACTGCGCAAGGTCTACAAGGGGGACTTCATCCTCGCTGGCGGACTGGACGGCGAAAGCGCCTCTGCGGCACTCGAGAGCGGCCTTGCGCAATTTGCCGCCTTTGGTCGCCCCTACATCGCCAACCCGGACCTGGTTGCCCGCCTGCAGGCTGGCGCACCACTCAATCAGGTCAACCCGCGCACGCTGTACGGCGGCGGTGCCGAGGGCTACACCGATTATCCGGCAATGGAAGCCTGAGTATCAGACACAAAAAAGCCGGCTGATGCCGGCTTTTTTGTTTGAGCAGGATCAACGCTTATCCTTGCTCTTCTTCTTCATCTTCTTGTTGTGACTCATCAGGCGACGCTTCTTGTTTACCTGACGCTCAGTCAGCGTGTTCTTGCGGTCAGCGTAAGGGTTATCACTGCCCTTGTACTCGACCCGAATAGGCGTACCGGTCAGGCGCAGCACCTTACGGAAGGTGTTCTCCAGATAACGGGTATAGGAGCGCGGCACCGAATCCACCTGATTGCCGTGCACGACGATAATCGGCGGGTTGGAACCACCTAGGTGAGCATAGCGCAGCTTGATGCGGCGACCATTGACCATCGGCGGCTGGTGTTCACTAACCGCATCCTCAAGAATCTCGGTCATGCGGCGTGTCGGGATCTTGGTCATCGCGGCCTGGTAGGCCTGATCGACCGACTTGTAGAGCAGACCTACGCCACTACCATGCAGCGCCGAAATGAAGTGGAGATCAGCGAACTGAGCAAAGATCAGCCGGCGTTCCAGCTCGGTCTTCACGTAGTCCTTCTCTTCCTGCGCCATGCCGTCCCATTTGTTGACGGCAATCACGAGCGCGCGACCGGCTTCGAGCACAAAGCCCAATAGGTGCAGATCCTGCTCAACGATACCCTCGCGGGCATCGACCACAAAGATCACCACGTTGGCGTCCTGAATGGCCTGCAGGGTCTTGATCACCGAGAACTTCTCGATGGCCTCGAATACCTTGCCACGGCGGCGCACACCGGCCGTGTCGATCAGCGTGTACGGCTTCTCAAATCGCTCGTAGGGGATATAAATACTGTCGCGGGTCGTTCCGGCCTGATCGAACACCACAACCCGGTCTTCACCGAGCATGCGGTTAACCAGCGTGGACTTGCCCACGTTCGGGCGGCCGATAATGGCGATTTTGGTGCCGATCGGTTCAACGACGCGGCCTTCCTCGCCAGTGACCTGCAGGTTCTCATCGTTCAGCACCGCATCCAGCATCGGGTTGATATTGCGGCCGTGCGCGGCAGCAATACCGAGCGGCTGACCCAGACCCAGCGTAGCGAACTCGCCAAGGATGGCGTCCGGATCCGCGCCATCGATCTTGTTGGCGATGAGGTAGGTGTGCTTGTTGCGCTTGCGCAGATGCGCAGCAATTTGCTCATCACCGGCGGTGCGGCCAGCGCGGGCATCGACCAGGAACAGTACCGCGTCTGCTTCTTCAATGGCTTGCAAGGACTGACCGGCCATCATCAGATCAAGACCCTGCTCGTCGCCGGTGAGGCCACCGGTATCGACCACAATGTACGGCTTGCCCTGCCAGACTGCCTCTCCGTACTGACGGTCGCGGGTAAGGCCGGCGACGTCGGCAACGATGGCGTCACGACTCTTGGTCAGACGGTTGAACAGTGTGGATTTGCCGACATTCGGCCGCCCCACCAGAGCGATGACAGGAACCATGATTACTCCGCGCACATATGCTGTGCAGAAAAAACAAAACGGCCGCTGCACCTGATTGTGCAGCGGCCGGGCAAGTATAACCGCTTTTCGGGTTACTTCAGCTTGTAAGCCGCCAGATCGCCACCGTTGCCGTAGACGAACAGTAGGTCGCCAATGACCAGCGGGCTGGCGCGCAGACCATCACCGTCGACCTTTACACGTCCAGCCATGCGGCCGTCAGTCTGGCCCAGCAGATGCAGGTAGCCAGCAAAGTCGCCGACTGCTACGTAGTTGCTGAAGGCAACCGGCGCAGTCAACTGACGGCGCGCGAGCGACTCGTTGCTCCACAACTCACGGGCGCTACCGGAATCCAGCGCCTGCACAGTACCGTTCGCCTCACTGACATAAACGCTACCAAAGCCAACGCCCGGGCCAACGTAGCTGGAAGCCGGATGCTGCCACAGCGGGCGGCCCGTCTGTGCATCCAGCGCGGCTACATTACCCTGGTAAGACACAACGTAGAGGCGCTGATCATCCAGCAGCAGCTGACCGTCGATATCGACCATGCGCTCCAGCTCGGAACGGCCCTTGGGCTGAGCGATACGCTGCTCCCACAGCGGGATACCCGTATCAGCCGCCAGAGCCACGACCTTACCGCTGGCCAGGCCGGCGAACACCTGACGCACGTCTACGATAGGCGTGCTGTGGCCGCGCACGGTCAGCACCGGCAGCGACGATTCATAAATCCAGCGACGCTCGCCGTTGCTGATATCCAGCGCAACCAGCTTGTCATCCTGGGTCTGCACGACAACCACATCGCCATTGGTCTGCGGCGGTGCCAGAACCTCACTGGAAGCCTGAGCGCGCCACTTCTCGCTACCGTCGTTCTCGTCCAGCGCAATAACCTGACCGTCGAGCGTACCGACGATCACCAGACCACCGCCGGCACCAACAGCACCAGACAGCGGCGCCTTGAGTTTGACTTCCCACTTCTCGTCGCCGTCTTCACGATTCAGAGCAACGACACGGCCCTTGGCGTCCGCAGCGTAGAGGGTAAGACCGTCCAGTGCGGGCGTGAGGTTGTTGAACAACTCACCCTGACCAACACCAATATTGTGTTTCCAGACGCGGTCCAGTTGAACCTCTGCGTCAAATTTCTCCAACTCTGCCGGCGGCAATTCCTTCTTACCGGAGCTACCGCAGCCGGCCAGCACTGCAGCAGCCAAGCCCAGCACCAGATAACGTGACATCACTTTCACTAGGCTTCCTCCGCCAGATCATCCAGCTTCAATTGCAGTTGCGGGCGAGAGGACGCATCCTCAAGCGCTTCAATTGCAGCCTCATAGGCAGCACGCGCTTCGGCCTTGCGGCCCAGACCAACCAGCAGATCACCGCGCACTTCCTCGCGGCTTGCCTTCAGTTCGCTACCCTCGACCGGTGCAGCAAACAGAGCCAAGCCTTCCTCGGCACGCTCCTGCTGGGCCAATACACGGGCAAGACGCTGACGGGCAACTTCCTGCAGCGCTGCGTCCTCGCTGGTGTCGACCAGCTCGCGCAGGCTCTTTTCGGCAACCGAATAGTCACGCGCCTCAACGGCCAAACGGGCCTGCATCAGCGCCGCATAATCAGCATAACGGGAGTTTGCATAATCGCTACGCAGCTGCGCAGCCAACTGAGCGGCGCGGGCACGGGAGGCCTCGGAGTCACTGCCCAGGACCGATTCCAGCATGGCCTGATAGAGCGCGGAGGCACCCTGTGCCTGCCCCTGCTGATAATTTTGCCAGGCTTGCCAGCCGAATACCCCGGCCAAAGCGATGGCCACCCCGGTCAGCAGCGGTACGCCGTGACGCTGCCAGAGTTCTTTCAGCTTCTCTACCTGTTCTTCTTCTGTCTCGTAAGCCACCCTTCACTCCTTAGCCAAACCAGTAACGACAAACGCCGCTCAGATAATCTCTGCCAGTCGAGCCGGCACATCCTGCCAGCTCAAGGTTTCCTGCTCTTCGCCACTGCGCAGCGGCTTGAAGCCAATCTGCTGCACCGCAACTTCATCCTCCCCCAACACCAATGCATAGAGGGCGCCCGACTTGTCAGCCTTTTTGAACTGACTCTTGAAGCTGCCACCCCCGGCATGCACAACCAGGCGCAGCGAAGGCAGCGCATCGCGCAGTTGTTCTGCCAGACGCAGACCCGCCTTCGCCGCAACGTCTCCCAACGTGACCAGGTAGACATCGACCTGTCGAGCCAGTTCAGACGGCACGCGCTCAAGGGTTTCGATCAGCAGCAACAGCCGCTCGATACCCATAGCGAAGCCAACCGCTGGAGCGGGCTTGCCCCCCAACTGGCTGACCAGACCGTCATAACGACCGCCGGCGCAGACAGTACCTTGGGCACCGAGCTGATCAGTCACCCATTCGAACACCGTCAGGCCGTAGTAGTCCAGCCCGCGCACCAGCTTGGGATTGATTACATAGGGAATACCGACTTCATCAAGTAACGCACGCAGCCCTTCAAAGTGCGCTCGCGCGTCGTCATTCAGGTAATCCGCCAGCTTGGGAGCGTCAGTCAGCAGCGCCTGGGTCTCCGGCACCTTGCTGTCGAGAATACGCAAAGGGTTGCTGGCGAGCCGCCGCTGGCTATCCTCGTCCAGTTGCTCGAACCGCTCCTGCAGGTAAGCGACCAGATCGTCGCGATACCGCGCGCGATCTTCAGAGCTGCCGAGACTGTTCAGCTCCAGCTTTACCGCATCACTGATCCCAAGACGCTGCCACAGGCGCCAGGACAGCACGATCAATTCGGCGTCGATGTCCGGACCGGTCAGATTGAAGGTTTCCACGCCAATCTGGTGAAACTGGCGATAACGCCCCTTCTGCGGGCGTTCGTGGCGGAACATAGGGCCGTTGTACCAGACCTTCTGCGCAACGCCGCCGCCCAGCAGACCGTGCTGCAACATGGCACGCACACAACCGGCAGTGCCTTCAGGGCGCAGAGTCAGGGAGTCGCCATTGCGATCATCGAAGGTATACATCTCTTTTTCGACGATATCAGTCACTTCACCGATGGAGCGCTTGAACAACTCGGTCGGTTCAACGATCGGCATACGTACCTGTTGATAACCGTAGGTGGTCAGCAGATCAGCCACAGTGCGCTCAAAGTACTGCCACAGGGCGCTATCTTCGGGCAGAACATCGTTCATGCCGCGAACGGCTTGCAGGGTCTTCAAAGTCTCTTTCCTATTACTTGGTCGCTCAACCACGGGCGATGGTATTGGCATCCAGCGCCTGTTTGGCAGCCACTTTATCTCGAATCATTTTTTCCAGCCGGTCGACCAGTTCGACATTATCCACCTTCTGGTCCGGCTTGCCGTCCTGATAAATCAGGTTGTTCGGCGTGCCGCCAGTCAGGCCAATATCAGCCTCCTTGGCTTCACCCGGGCCGTTGACCACACAGCCGATAACGGCAACATCCAGCGGCGTCAGCACGTCTTCAAGACGGGCTTCCAGCTCGTTCATGGTTTTGACCACATCGAAGTTCTGGCGCGAGCAACTCGGGCAGGCGATGAAGTTGATCCCGCGCGAACGCAGGCGCAGCGACTTCAGAATGTCGAACCCGACCCGAATTTCCTCGACCGGATCCGCCGCCAGCGAAATACGGATGGTGTCGCCAATCCCCTCGGCCAGCAACATACCGAGCCCGACTGCCGATTTGACGGTGCCGGAGCGCAGACCACCCGCTTCGGTGATACCCAAGTGCAGCGGCTGTTCAATCTGTTTGGCGAGCAGGCGATAGGCATCAACGGCCATGAACACGTCAGACGCCTTCACGCTAACCTTGAAGTCCTGAAAGTCCAGGCGATCCAGATGCTCGACATGACGCAGCGCAGACTCAACCAGCGCTGCCGGTGTCGGCTCGCCATATTTCTTCTGCAGGTCCTTTTCCAGCGAGCCGGCGTTGACGCCAATGCGGATCGGAATACCGTTGTGGCGGGCGGCATCGACCACCGCCTTGACGCGATCTTCACGGCCGATGTTGCCCGGGTTGATACGCAAGCAATCCACGCCGAGATCCGCGACCCGCAAGGCAATCTTGTAGTCAAAGTGGATATCCGCCACCAGCGCGATATCGACCTGCTTGCGAATTTCACCGAACGCTTCGGCGGCTTCCATGCTCGGCACGGATACACGCACGATGTCGGCGCCTACTGCTTCCAGTCGGCGAATCTGCTCGACCGTGGCGGCCACATCACAGGTTTCGGTATTGGTCATGCTCTGCACGGAGATCGGCGCATCGCCGCCCACCAGTACCGAGCCAACCTTGATCTGCCGGGAGATACGACGTTTTACCGGCGACTCATGCTGCATAACTGTCTGACCTCTTACTCGCCCAGACGCAGCCGGACGACACCGGACTGGCTCTGCGGCGGCAGTGTAACGGGGTTGCCCTTGAAGCGTAGGGAGGTAACCGCACTGCGATCACCAATGACCAGGTTCAATGCACCATCATGGGGAATATCAAGCGACTGCCCTTCACGCAGCAGCCCGCTGTGCAAAACCGCACCGTCAGCGGCACTGACCTGCACCCAGCAGTCGGCAGCAACGCTGAGCTGCAAACCGGCATCAGCGGCTGGCGCGCTATCCGCAGGCTCCGCAACAGCAGCGGTTGAAGCCTCGGTAGCCGGCGCCTCGACATCGGCCAGCGCTGCCGCATCGGGCTCCGCTGCTCCAGGCTCGGTCTCACTCTGTTCTGCGGCCAGCTCAGCCTGCTCCTCTGGCGGCATCAGGTCCGCCGGAATGCCATCAGTTTGCTCGGCAATCGACTCAGGCAGCGTCATAGCGTCGACTTCAACATCATCCAGCAGCAGCTCGGACTCAAGCTCGTCCATTGGCGGCAACGGCTCTGGTGCCGGACGCTTGGACTCATACCACCAGAGCGCGGACGCAACCAGCACCAGCACAATAAACAGGGTCGTCCAGCGCATACCAGAGCGACCTGAACCGTGCGGCAGGTTGACGCGTGAAATAGAGCTAACCGGACGTTCCCGCGTCTCGATACCACGGTAGCGATCAAACTCAACGGCCAGACGGTTGGGATCCAGCGACATCAGGCGGGCGTAGCTGCGAATATAGCCACGCGTAAAGGTGTCCCCTGGCAGCCGATCGAACTGACCTGCCTCGATCTGCTCTACGGCCGTACGCGATATCTTAAGCTCCAGCCCAACCTCGGTAGTGCTTAGCCGACGCGCTTCACGCGCCTCGCGCAAGGACTCACCTGGGTTACGCAGGGTGCTCGGCTCTGCCATGTCTGCTGCTGCATCATGACGCTCGGAACTCATGACTTTTCGGACTCCATAAGCGCTTTGGCTTCGGGACTGTTGGGGTAAAGGCGCTTGAGCTGCAGCGCGTAGCTTGCAGCCTTGCTGTGATCTTCGAATCGACGCGCCAGCCGCACGCCCAGCCACAGGCTGGCGGCGTTCTGCTCGGACAACTGATCGAACCGGCGGTAATGATCCCACGACGGTACAAAGTCGCCGGAATTGAATTCAAGCTGAGCCAGCTCCAGCAGCGCACGCGGCTGGCGACTGTTCAAACGCAGAGAACGCTCCAGATTTTCCCGGGCGGCTTCGGCATTCCCCATACGCAGATAGGCAATCCCCATATTCTCGAATACCCGCGAGCGCTCGCTGTACAGGGTGTCGGCCGCCGCCTTGTTGAAATACTGCAGCGCCTCCTGATAGCGCTCACGATCGAGCAGGAAAGCGCCATAGTTGTTCAGAATCCGCGAGTTATCGGGCTCTGCGGCCAGCGCGGAACGGAAGTGCTGCTCGGCCGAGCCGTATTCGCCTTCCTGCTGAAACACCAGCGCCAGCACCATGTGCGCCGACGCGGAACGCGGGTCCAGCTTCAATGCTTCGCTAAGCGGTTGCTTGGCGCGCTCGGTTTCACCCTTCTGCAGGTAGCCAATCCCGAGTTGAACATAGGCATCACGTGCAGCCTCGGGATCGACTTTACGACCGGTCTGGCCAGTGCTGACACAGCCCGCCAGCAGCAGACAGAGAATCAAAATCGCGGCGCTTGGCTTGCTCATGTCAACATCCTTTCCGGCCTGAGTGATTAACCTGCGTTGTGCCGCGTTGGTGCTGGCGCGGCTTCCGTTGCATCAGCAGCGAGCTGGCGCACGGCAATATAGCGTTCGCTGCGGCGAGTGCGATCCATCACCTGCCCGACCAGCTGGCCGCAAGCGGCGTCGATATCTTCACCACGCGTGGTGCGCACGGTGACGTTATAGCCTGCCTGATGCAGCATGTCCTGAAAACGGCGGATAGCATTATTGCTGGGGCGCTCATACCCTGAATGCGGGAACGGGTTGAACGGGATGAGGTTGATCTTGCACGGGATGTCGCGCAGCAGCTCGATCATTTCGGCCGCGTGTTCCGGCTGATCATTGACGCCCTTGAGCAAGGTGTACTCAACGGTCAAGGAGCGTTTTTCGCCCAATCCGGCGATATAGCTCTTGCACGCGGGCAGCAACACTTCCAGCGGGTACTTCTTGTTCAGAGGAACCAACTGATTACGCAGTGCGTTATTCGGCGCGTGCAACGACAGCGCCAGAGCAACATCCACTTTCTCGGCGAGTTTCTCGATCATCGGCACCACGCCGGAGGTAGACAGGGTCACCTTGCGCTTGGAGATACCGTAACCGAGGTCGTCCATCATCAACGTCATGGCGTCCACAACGTTGTCAAAATTCAGCAGTGGTTCGCCCATACCCATCATCACCACGTTGGTGACCGCACGGTCGGCGGTGGCTGGGACGGAACCGAAGGACTTGCTGGCAATCCACACCTGGCCAATGATTTCGGCCACGGTCAAATCACTGTTGAAGCCCTGTTTGCCGGTCGAGCAGAAGCTGCAGTCCAGCGCACAACCCGCCTGAGACGACACGCACAGCGTGCCACGCCCATTTTGCGGAATGTACACCGTCTCGACACAACTGCCCGAGGCAACCCGGACGACCCACTTGCGTGTGCCGTCGCGGGAAATATCTTCGCTGACCACTTCGGGACCACGAATCTCGGCCGTGGCCTTGAGCTTTTCGCGCAGGGCCTTGCCGATATTCGTCATGTCATCGAAGTTGTCCACGCCATAGTGATGCATCCATTTCATGACCTGGCCGGCACGAAAACGCTTCTCTCCCAATCCTTCGAAGAAAGCTTCCAGTTTCTGCTGTGTCAGACCCAGCAGATTGGTCTTGCTGGTGGTATCAGTCATGGCGATCACATCACTCGGCTGAGCAAACCCGACCCGGCCTTAGCGCGGGCAGAGTTCGGTTTCGGCGAAGAAGTAAGCCACTTCGCGTGCAGCGGAAGTGGTGGAGTCGGAGCCGTGAACAGCGTTGGCATCGATGGACTCGGCGAAGTCAGCCCGGATAGTACCGGCAGCAGCTTCTTTCGGGTTGGTAGCGCCCATCAGATCACGGTTCTTCAGAACGGCACCTTCGCCTTCCAGAACCTGAACGACAACCGGACCGGAAGTCATGAAGCCAACCAGATCCTTGAAGAAAGGACGCTCTTTGTGCTCGGCGTAGAAGCCTTCGGCATCGGCCTGGGACAGCTGAACCATCTTGGCAGCGACGACGCGCAGGCCAGCCTGCTCGAAGCGGGTCAGAATCTGACCAATGACGTTTTTAGCTACGGCATCGGGCTTGATGATGGACAGGGTACGTTCAACGGCCATAAAACTCTCCACAGAGGTAGTTACAGAATGAAATTACAAAAGATGGTTAACCCGCGGATTATACGCAGGTTAAAGACAAATAGATAACAGCAGCTTAGCTGACGGCGGACCGTCAGCTGGCACGCAGACGAGCAACCACCTGACAAATGATCTCGGCAGCCCGCTGAACGTCCTGTTCTGTCGTAAAACGCCCCAGCGACAGACGGATCGAGCTGTGCGCCAACTCATCGCTCAGACCAATCCCCCGCAGGACGTAGGACGGCTCGACTGCCGCGGAGGTGCAGGCAGACCCGGTAGACAGGGCCAGATCCTTGAGCGCCAGCAGCAGCAGCTCGCCATCCACACCGGCGAACGCCAGATTGAGATTATGCGGCACACGCTGTTCGCCACTGCCATTGAGGCTGACGCCATCCAAGCCGGACAGGCCATCGAGCAACGCGTCGCGCAAGGCTGAAACTCGCGCGATCTCCGACCTCATCAGTTTACCGGCCATCTCGAAGGCCTCGCCCATGCCGACAAGCTGATGGGTTGCCAACGTGCCGGAACGCAGACCGCGCTCATGACCACCGCCATGCATCTGCGCCTGCGGCTTCGGCGTCAGAGTACGCCGCACAAACAGCGCACCGACGCCCTTGGGGCCGTAGGTCTTGTGTGCGCTGAACGACATCAGATCGACCGGCAACACCTTCAGATCAATGGGCAACTTGCCCGTCGACTGCGCAGCATCAACGTGGAATACCGCCCCACCCGCATGCGCAATCTCGCCCAAAGCCTGAATGTCGTTGACCGTACCAATCTCGTTATTAACGTGCATCAACGACACCAACACGGTGTCGTCACGCATCGCTGCCTGCAGTTGCTCCGGGGCAATGACCCCTTCGGCGCCCGGCGCTAACCAGCAGACTTCGAAGCCTTCCAACTCCAACTGCTTGAAGCAATCAATGACCGCCTTATGCTCGATCTGCGAGGTGATCAGGTGCCGCCCCTTGGACAGCAAAGCGTGCGCCATGCCCTTAATCGCGAGGTTGTCCGACTCGGTCGCCCCGGAGGTCCAGACAATCTCACGCGGATCCGCGCCCACCAGATCCGCCACCTGACGCCGAGCGTTCTCCACCGCCTCTTCAGCCTTCCAGCCGTATACGTGTGAACGTGACGCTGGATTGGCGAAATTACCGTCCATGGTTAAGCAGGCGACCATTTTCTCGGCAACCTGGGGATCAACCGGCGTAGTGGCGGCGTAATCCAGATAAATCGGCTGATTCATCAACAACTTCCTCAAGGTTTCTCGGCGGCAGTATCTGTGGCTACCGCGCCAGTCTCATCATCCTTGAGCAACTCAAAATCTTCGCCACCGAGCGCCGGCAGCTCCTTAGCGCAATAGTCACTACCCAACTCGCTCAGGGCCTTGCACATCCCTTCGAGTCGGCTGTCCACTGCATGCATGTGATCCAGCATTTGACCAATCGCACGCGCCACCGGGTCTGGCATATCGCGGCTGACACCGTAGGCATCAAAGCCAAGCTTCTCAGCCATCGCCTGACGGTTAGCCTGCTGCTCGCACTCGGCGGACGGCTCTGGCTCCTTGGGAATGATCCGACCGGGAATACCGACCGCTGTCGCACCCGCCGGCACAGCCTTGGTCACTACCGCGTTGGAGCCAATCTTGGCGCCAGCACCAACAGTGAACGGCCCAAGCACCTTGGCACCTGCTCCCACAACAACGCCGTCTTCCAGCGTCGGATGGCGCTTGCCCTGATCCCAACTGGTGCCACCCAGGGTCACACCCTGATAGAGCGTGACGTCGTTACCGATTTCAGTGGTTTCCCCAATCACGACCCCAAAGCCGTGATCGATAAAGAAACGACGACCAATCTTGGCACCAGGATGAATCTCAATCCCGGTCAGCCAGCGCGCGAAGTGGGACAGCATCCGCGCCAACAGATAAGCACGACGCACCCACAGGGCGTGAGACACCCGATGCAACCAGACCGCATGCAAGCCGGGATAACAGGTCAGCACTTCCAGCGTGTTGCGCGCGGCAGGGTCACGATGGAATACGCTGGCGATATCTTCTTTCATGCGATCAAACATGGTCAGGATCTCCGCTCGCCGGCTGCTTTGACGCCGACGGCCTTCTGGGTTTCGGTCAGGATGCCGCGCAGGATATTCATTTCCATTCGATTCAAATGGACCCGCCCGTACAGACGGCGCAAGCGCGGCATCAGCTGCCGTGGTTTTTGAGGGTCATGAAAGCCGATTTCAACCAGCACCTGCTCAAGATGCTGATAAAACTGCTCAAGCTCGCCCGCGGTCGCCGGAATTTCATTGAACACGGCTGTCGTTTCAACTTTGTGCATCTTGGTCGGCGCACCCTCGCGCTGCAGACCCTGCATGCGCAGCTCATAGGCCAACACTTGCACAGCCGCCGCGAGATTCAACGAACTGAAGTCCGGCATTGAGGGAATGTGTACGTGATACTGGCAGCGCTGCAGCTCATCCGTCGTCAGCCCGGAATCCTCGCGCCCGAACACCAGCGCAATCTGCGCATCCGGAACCTGCTCAAGTTGATCCAATACCTTGTCGGCAGACTCACGCGGGTCCAGCACCGGCCAGGGAATCCGCCGGTCACGCGCACTGGTGCCCAGCACCAGCGAGCAATCGGCAATGGCCTCTTCCAGCGTGGCAACAATCTTTGCATTAGCCAGCACGTCGTCCGCGCCTGAGGCACGAGAGACCGCATCCGGATCGGGGAAGCGCTCGGGATCGACCAGCACCAACTGGGTCAACCCCATATTTTTCATGGCCCGCGCAGCGCCGCCGATGTTGCCAGGATGACTGGTGTTGACCAACACCACACGCACGTTATTCAGCACAGCGACACCTTCAAGCCAAAAATGGGACCCTGCATCTTACAAAAGCTGCGTCCCGATAGCCATGATGCATTTCTGTTCATTTTTAACTCTGCTACAATGTCCGGCTTTTCATCTTCCCGACAGAGACATACCCCATATGCAGCCTATGCTGAACATCGCCCTGCGTGCCGCGCGCAGCGCAGGAGAGCTCATTTACCGTTCCATGGAACGCCTCGATGTGCTCGCCGTGGACGAAAAGGACGCGCGCGATTATGTTTCGGAAGTCGACCGCGCCGCAGAACAGGCCATCATCAGCCAGCTGCGCAAGGCCTACCCCGATCACAGCATCCAGGCCGAAGAAAGCGGCTTCCAGCCGGGCCACGGCGACGGCGCCGACACCGTCTGGATCATTGACCCACTGGACGGGACCACCAACTTCATTCGCGGCGTGCCGCACTTTGCCGTCAGCATTGCTTGCCGCGTCAAGGGCCGCATTGAGCACGCCGTGATTCTCGACCCGATTCGTCAGGAAGAATTCACCGCCAGCCGTGGCCGCGGTGCAGCACTGAATGGTCGCCGCCTGCGCGTCAGCACGCGCAAGACTCTGGACGGCGCTCTGCTTGGCACCGGCTTCCCGTTCCGCGCAAACCAGATCGACTCTCTCGATAACTACCTCGGCATGTTCCGCAGCCTGGTCGGCCAGACTGCAGGCATCCGCCGCGCCGGTGCTGCCAGCCTCGACCTGGCCTACGTTGCAGCAGGCCGCTTCGATGCGTTCTGGGAGTTCGGCCTGGCCGAGTGGGACATGGCCGCCGGCGCCCTGCTGATTCAAGAAGCAGGCGGCCTGGTCAGCGACTTCAGCGGTGGCCACCAGTTCCTCGACAAGGGACAGATCGTCGCTGGCAACCCGAAGTGCTTCAAGGCCGTGCTGACCGCCATTCAGCCGCACCTCACGCCTAACATGAAGGCCTGATCAGCACCTCGCACAAAAAAGCCCGCCCGGCCTCCGGTGCGGGCTTTTTTATGTCCTGCCTCTCCCTCTTACGCAAAGACAAAAAGAAACCCCGCACCTGAACAGGCCGGGGTTTCCGTTTATCGCCAGCTCGACAAGCCAGCTTTACCGCGTATCAGGGACGATCGTCGACCGCCTCTTCCACTTGCGGCGGGATCAGATCATCACGCGTCAGCCTCATGGTTACCAGCAGGCCGCCAGCGATGTAGATGGAGGAGTACGTACCCACACCAACACCGATCAGCAACGCCGTCGCAAAACCATGAATGTTCTCGCCACCAAACCAGAACAGCGCCAATAGCACCAGAATGGTCGAGAACGACGTGGCCAAGGTACGCCCCAAGGTCTGGGTCGTGGAAATATTGATGATGTCGGTCAGCTCGGTCTGGCGCATTAACCGCATGTTCTCCCGAACCCGGTCGAACACCACGATCGTATCGTTAAGCGAGTAACCGATGACCGCCAGCACTGCCGCCAACACCGTCAGATCGAAGGAAATATTGAAGAACGAGAACACACCCAGCGTGAAGATGACGTCATGCACAAGCGCCAGAATAGCCGCTACAGCAAACTTCATCTGGAAGCGCAAAGAGACGTAGAGCAGGATGCCGCCGATGGCGACGAGCATGCCCAGACCACCCTGATCGCGCAGTTCTTCACCCACCTGCGGCCCGATAAACTCAACCCGCTTGACCGACACATCACCGCCATCGGCCGTCTTGATCATCTGAGCGACCTGATTACCCAGGTTTGGGTCCTCACTCGGCAGACGAATCAGAACATCAGTGGACGCGCCAAAGTTCTGCACAACAGCGTCACCCCAGCCGTTTTCGCGCAGGGTAGCGCGAATCGCTTCAAGGTCAGCCGCCTCACTGTAGTTCAACTCAACCAGCGCACCGCCAGTAAAGTCCAACCCCAGATTCAGCTGCTTCACCGCCAGACTGCCGATAGACGCCAGCATCAGCGCAACCGCAACCACGAAGAACAATTTGCGCAGGCGGAGGAAATTAATGGGTTTACGAATATTCATCAGTGATTCCTCACAGCCAGAGCTTTTTGATGTCGCGACCGCCGACGGACAGGTTGACCATCGCGCGAGTCACCAGGATCGCACTGAACATCGAGGTCAAGATCCCCAGCGACAGGGTGACAGCGAAGCCCTTAATCGGGCCTGAGCCCATGGCAAACAGAATCACACCGACCAGCAAGGTAGTCAGGTTACCGTCAACGATTGCCGAGAAGGCCTTGTCGTAGCCCTCATGCACCGCTCGCTGCGGCGACATGCCATTGGCAATTTCTTCTTTGATACGCGAGAAGACCAGCACGTTCGCGTCAACGGCCATACCTAGGGTCAGCACGATACCGGCGATACCCGGCAGGGTCAGCGTGGCGCCAAGCAGCGACATCAGCGCCAGCAGCAGCACCAGGTTGAAGCTCAGAGCGATGCCGGCGAACACACCAAAAGCACGATAGACCAGCACCATGAACACCAGCACCAGAGCAAAGCCGACCTGCGTGGCAGTCACACCCTTGGCGATATTCTCGGCACCCAGGCTCGGGCCGATTGTGCGCTCTTCAACGAAGTGCATCGGTGCCGCCAGACCACCAGCACGCAACAGCAGCGCCAGCTCCGAGGCTTCGGCTGGAGAATCCAGGCCGGTGATACGGAACTGGTTACCCAGCGCACTCTGAATGGTTGCCAGGCTGATGATCGATTTCTCTTCAACGAAAGCCGGAATCTCGACTTCCTGCATCACGCCGTCGACTTCCTGCATGACCTTGCGGTTAACCTGACGCTGCTCGATAAAGAGCACCGCCATGCCACGACCAATATTGCTGCGGGTCGCCCGGTTCATCAGCTCGCCGCCGTGGCTATCGAGATTGATATTGACCTGTGGACGACCATTCTCGTCGTAATTGGAGCGCGCGTCGGTAACCTGGTCACCGGTAATGATGATGCTGCGCTCAACGTCGGCAGTGCGACCCTCGGCACTACGGAACGCGAACGACTCGGTAGTCGCGCGCGGCGCGTCCGGTTCGGCAGCCAGACGAAACTCGAGGTTGGCGGTCTTGCCCAGGACGCGCTTGGCCTCCGCAGTATCCTGCACACCCGGCAACTCAACCACGATGCGATTGGCACCCTGGCGCTGCACCAGCGGCTCGGCCACACCCAACTCGTTGACCCGGTTACGTACGGTAGTCAGGTTCTGCTGCACCGCGTAGTCACGAATGGCCGCCACCTCAGCCTCGGAGAGGGTAAGCTGCAGCACAGCCTGATCCTTGATCTCGGCATTGGTCGTCACGAACTGGTTGTACTTGCCGGCAATCAGGCGGCGCGCTTCGCTGCGCTGCTCTTCGTCGGCAAAACCAAACTGCAGCATGTTGCCCTGAGTCGGCAGGCTGCGATAACGAATACCCTCGGTGCGCATCAGGCCGCGCAACTCGCTCTGGTAGACATTGACGCGCGACTCGATCGCCTTGTCCATGTCGACCTGCAGCAGGAAGTGCACACCACCCGACAAGTCCAGACCCAGCGTCATGGGACCAGCGCCAATATTCGACAGCCAGTCCGGTGTCGTCTGCGCGAGGTTCTGCGCCACAACGTAGCGAGCACCAAGCGCATCGCGGACGACGTCTTGCGCTTTGAGCTGATCGCTGCGATTGACCAGGCGCACCAGACCCGAACGACCATTGGCACCCAACTCAGTACCCTTGGTTGGCAGATTGGCCACCGCCAACGCTTGCTCGATGCGATCAAGGTCGGATTGTTCGATTACCTGGGTAGAGCTGGCCCCGGAGATCTGAATGGCTGGATCGTCCGGATAGAGATTGGGCAGTGCATAGATCACGCCGAGTGCAAGCACGGCCACGATCAGCAGGTATTTCCAGAGGGGATAACGGTTGAGCATATCAGAGCCTGATAGCAGTCCGGGCGCCTGATTGGCGCCCGGATCTGGGTCTACACGAGGATTAGATGGCTTTCAGCGTGCCCTTGGGCAGGACAGCTACAATGGAGCCTTTTTGGAACTTCAGTTCCTGGCCTTCGCCAACTTCCAGTACGACAAATTCGTCGGTGACCTTCTTGACCTTGCCCAGGATACCGCCACCGGTTACCACTTCATCACCAGTAGACAGGCCGGCCAGCAGATTCTTGTGCTCTTTGGCACGCTTGGCCTGGGGACGCCAGATCATCAGATAGAAGATGACGACGAAGCCGATCAGAAAGATCCACTCAAAACCGGTACCCGCCGGTGCGGCTCCGCCTGCAGACTGTGCCATGGCGGCGGGAATGAAAAAGCTCATGTGACGCTCCTGTTATTGAACTGCGAAAAATCGGTTATGGGGGCGCTTCGGACACTATTCAAGCGCAGGGGGCGTGCTGATCGGCTCCGCACACCCCACGCACTCAGGACTCCAGCGGCGGTACCGGCCGGCCCAGTTTGGCGTAGAAGTTTTCCACAAAGGCGGTCAATGTACCCTGTTGAATGGCACCGCGCAAACCTGCCATAAGCCGCTGATAATGCCGCAGGTTATGGATGGTATTGAGCATGCTGCCGAGCATTTCGCCGCACTTGTCCAGGTGATGGAGATAGGCGCGAGAGAAGTGCTGACAGGTATAACAATCACAGGCCGGATCCAGCGGTGACTCGTCATGGCGATGCACCGCGTTACGAATCTTGATCACGCCCGCCTCGGTGAACAAATGACCGTTGCGCGCATTACGGCTGGGCATAACGCAATCGAACATGTCCACCCCGCGGCGCACACCTTCCACCAGATCCTCCGGCTTGCCTACCCCCATCAGGTAACGAGGTTTTTCCGGCGGCATGTGGCCCGGCAGGAAGTCCAGCACACGAATCATTTCTTCCTTCGGCTCACCGACCGACAGACCGCCGATGGCCAGGCCGTCAAAGCCAATCTCGCTCAGCCCCTCCAGCGAACGCAGGCGCAGCTCTTCATGCATGCCGCCCTGAATGATGCCGAACAGCGCCGACGGGTTGTCACCGTGCGCCTGCTTGGAACGCTTGGCCCAGCGCAGCGACAGCTCCATGGAGCGACGCGCGGTGTCGACGTCCGCCGGGTAAGGGGTGCACTCGTCAAAGATCATGACGATGTCCGAACCCAGCGCCCGCTGCACCTGCATCGACTCTTCCGGCCCCATGAACACCTTGGCGCCATCAACCGGCGAGGAGAAGTAAACCCCCTCCTCCTTGATCTTGCGCATGGCACCCAGACTGAACACCTGAAAGCCGCCTGAGTCGGTCAGAATAGGCCCCTGCCATTGCATGAAATCGTGCAGGTCACCGTGCTTGCGGATGACCTCGGTGCCGGGGCGCAGCCACAGATGAAAGGTGTTGCCGAGGATAATCTGCGCACCGATAGCTTCGATATCGCGCGGCAGCATGCCCTTCACCGTGCCGTAGGTACCCACTGGCATGAAAGCCGGCGTTTCCACCACACCACGGGGGAAGGTCAGCCGACCACGGCGCGCCTTGCCGTCGGTGGCTAGCAATTCAAAGGACATGTGACTCATGACGACACCTCAGGCCCGGTCGGGACAGGATTGCGGGTGATGAACATCGCATCACCGTAACTGAAAAAGCGGTACTTTTCGGCCACCGCTGCGCGGTAGGCAGCCATGGCTTCTGGATAGCCAGCGAAAGCCGACACCAACATCAGCAGCGTCGACTCGGGCAGATGGAAATTGGTCACCAGCGAGTCGACCACATGAAACGGCTTGCCCGGATACAAAAAGATATCGGTGTCGCCACTGAACGGCTTGAGCACACCATCGCGGGCGGCCGATTCGAGCGAGCGCACACTGGTGGTACCAACCGCGATGACACGCCCACCGCGTGCCTTGCAGGCCTCGACGGCAGCAACCACCTCCGGCGTAACTTCCAGCCACTCCTGATGCATGACGTGCTCTTCAATCTTATCGACCCGCACCGGCTGAAAGGTACCAGCGCCGACATGCAGGGTGACCTCAGCCGTCTGCACGCCCAGTTCGGCGATGGCGTCGAGCAGCGGCCGATCGAAATGCAGCCCGGCAGTCGGCGCCGCCACTGCGCCTTCGCGCTTGGCGTAGACGGTCTGGTAGCGCTCGCGATCAGCCTCATCATCCGGACGGTCGATGTAGGGCGGCAGCGGCATATGCCCCACCCGCTGCAGCAGCGGCAGTACCGGCTCGGCAAAACGCAGCTCGAACAACGCATCATGGCGGGCGACCATCTCGGCCTCACCGCCGCCATCGATCAGAATCCGGCTGCCCGGCTTGGGCGACTTGCTGGACCGAATATGCGCCAGCACCCGAAACTCGTCGACCACGCGCTCGACCAGCACTTCCAGTGCCCCGCCGGTCTCCTTGCGGCCGAACAGGCGCGCCGGGATTACCCGGGTATTGTTGAACACCATGAGATCGCCCGGGCGCAGATAGTCGAGCAGATCAACAAACTGACGGTGCGCGAGAGCACCGCTGGGGCCATCGAGACACAGCAGACGGCTGCCACGGCGTTCGGCCAGCGGATGACGCGCGATCAGCTCATCAGGCAGGTCAAAATGAAAGTCACTGAGACGCATGCAGAGAGGAAGTCCGGAGTTACTGGGGAAAGGCCGCTATAGTAGCGGAAAACGGCAGCCGCCGCGATGCGGGCCGACTACGTACAGGATTGACCTCAGGCGCATGTGCTCCGTATACTCCGCGCCAGCCAGCGTACGCTCGTACGCACCTGCATTGCCCCGATGGCGGAATTGGTAGACGCGGCGGATTCAAAATCCGTTTCTGGTGACAGAGTGGGAGTTCGATTCTCCCTCGGGGCACCATTCGTTTTTAACGAATGGATTTCAGCACACCCTCTCCCGGTTATCTCTCAACGCTTTTCAGTCGACGAACCTGCTCCTGCAGCCGTTCCAGATTGTCCTGCCCAGCCGCCAGGCGTTGTTGCTGCTCGACCGACAGCAGCGTGGGCAACACTGCCTCCAGTTTGTCTTCCAGCCCCAGCAACACGTCCTTGCGCTGTTCGCTGAGCTGACTCAAAGCCTGCCACTCTGCTGGCTGCGGCAGACCATAGCCCGCGCCCAGCAAATCCGCCGGACGACTGAGAAAACCGCGTTCACGCAGCAGTGTACCAACCAGCTCTCCAGCGGCGCGCACACTCTCCTCCCTATCGGTGCCGCGCAGATAACGCACCTTCAGGGTGTGCTGCGCCTCAAGAAGCTGCCGTCGCAATGCTGCCTGTTCAAGCAGCAATAACGCCGCAGTCGAACGCAAATCAGCTTGAGCAAACCACCGCGCACGCGCATCAGGAGACAACGCCAGCCACTGCTCGAAATCCGAGACCTGCAGTCCTAGCCGCTCCCGCAAGGACGCGAATATGGAGCGATAGCGTTCAGCATAAGAATCGAACCGATAGCCAAGGCGCAACGCTTCGGTCGCATCAACCAGCACGCTGGAGTTTGCCAACCCTCGCGCTTCAAGCAACTGTAGCAAGCCGATTGGGGTCTGACTTTCGAGATCAACCAGGCGCGCGCTGCGACTACCAGTACGCAGCAACTTGAGCGTTTCGACGGCGCAGTTATTGCCAATGAAAAAATAACGCCCGTCGTATCCCCAGTGCAGCTGGGCAGCCTGCAGCACCACACCTTCAATCTCGGCGCGGCTCAGCTGCAGCGGTACCGAGCGCAGGGAGCGCAACTCCAGCTTGGTGTACTCGTCGACTACCTGTGCGAGCGGCAGCATGAACAGCCGCGACGGGTACTCTCCTACCAGCCCATCCCAGTGCGACAACTGCACATCGTCGACGTAGGCCCGGAACGAAAACACCAAATCCTGCTCCAGATCGAGCAGACAGTCCGGCCCACGAGGACGCCCCGGCGCACAGATCACCAAGCGCAGCATACTGTGCCCCCAGCGACTGGCCAGGGTTTGCTCCGGCTCCGCCAACAAATAATGCACCGCGTAGACCCGCTCGGGGTCAAGCCAGCCGAGCAGCGACTGCTGCTTGTCGGCACCCGCGTTCAGGTAAGGATAGGCATCCGCGCAGCGGGTATCGAACGGCGCCCAGCCAAAGTGCTCAACAAAGAACCGATAGAGTGCCGGCCGCCGACACGCATAACTCGGGTCGAGCAGAAAATACTCGGCGTTAACCGCTGTGAACTCGGCAGGACTGCTTAACTCGTAGGCATCAGGTGAGCGCAGCAGCTGGCGATTTTCGCGCTCACGCCCACCGCGGCTACCCACCCGCTCAGGCCAACCAGCCAGATCCAGCAGTCGCGGATCATCACGCAATCGAAAGCGCCGTTCGGTCTGCCCGCGACAGTGAGGCGGCAGCCCTATTGGCCCCTGGGTCTGCATCCGCGCAGCACAGCGCCAGTCGAGACCGACCGGCCCCAGCCGATCATAGAGGTGCGCCAATTCGTGCACCAGGGTACGCTGCGCCAGCACGTCATCCTCATCATCCAGCAGGCGCGCGTTCAGCAGAATTTCATGATCAAAGGTCGCGCGGCCCACTACGCGCGGATTGAGGTCGTCTGCCCAGCGCACACTGACAGTCTGGTCAAGTTGCTGCTTCAGTAGCGGCGGCAGGCGCTCGTCGATCTGCCTGAGCAGGTCATGTGTAAAGCGTTGCTGCTGGGCGGTAAGCCCTGCCAGCTCTGGCTCCAGTCGCAAGGCGGCGCAGATCTGCACACTCCAGACCAGCGCCAGCAGCACGACAAACCGACACGGCAGGCCGGTCAGAACCATGTTCAACGGGCCAGAATATCCTCGGCCAACTGCATGTCGGTGGCCAGCGTCGCCGGCTGTCGAGCCCGCAAATGCGTCAGCGCAGCCTCCAGATGCACACCGCGGATAGCCCCATCACTGGCGACAAAGCTGGCAGCATCATCTCGCGCCTGCAGAACGACCTTGTCGTCGCCGCCAGTACTGGCATCACTGCTCGACTCGGCGCTGTTGGCGAGCGAGGAGCCGATCGCATCGGTAGTGCCGACAAAGCTACTGGCCGAGGCAGTGCCCGCCAGCGAAAGCAGTGCTGCCACCATCAGATAACGTGATTTCATCTAGGGAAACGCTGATCAAATCAGATTTGCGCATCACCCGCGCCGATCAACTGAGT
>NZ_JAYPMU010000010.1:0-148138 GCF_038130085.1 Halopseudomonas sp.
TTCATGGCTTCATCTTCTCAGGAGTTGAAGCCTCCGCGAAACCCGGGGCGGTTCACTCCACAATCAGGTAAGAACCTTTCTTAATGTGTCCTGACTCGACTAGGTCGATGAAACGCTTTAATTGGCCATTTTCACCGACGTGATCAGCTTTGTATGCGGATTTGCCTTTGTCAAAAAAGGTGTATTCAGCAGAGGTCGCAAGGTCGAGCCCGTTTTTGGTGCAGTAATTTCTGATTCCCTCCGTCTGTCTCCTGAAGCTATCGCCCTTGGCCTGCTCTAAGGAGCTAAACCGGATATAGGAATAGGCTTTGGGTTGCGGGGAAGCGCTAGGCATGCTCGGGTTCCAATTCTGATATTTGGTTTTTCAGACATAATAGCAACAGGTTGTGCCCTCCGGCCGCTGCGACGAGCAGTGCCCGCTTTGCCTGTTCCTGCCCCTGTACGTCGGCGAGATCGGCAAGGGTGGGCGGTTGCGGCGGCTGAGCTGGAGGCAGCTCTGGCAGGCTCGCTTCGCCGCGCAGGTGCGCGCACAGCGGCAGCAGGTGCTCTGCAGCGATCAGCTCAATACCGCTGACCAAGGCGGCCTCGGCTGCGTTGGCAGCCGGCAGGATCAGCGTACGACCGGCGTCGCGGCAGGCCAGCGCCACCGGCAGCACACCTTGAATGGGTCGCAGTTCGCCGGATAGGGCCAACTCGCCGATGCATTCGCAGTCAGCCAGCGATTGTGTGGGGATCTGGCCACTGGCGGCGAGCAGGCCGAGGGCGATGGCCAGATCAAAGCGTCCGCCGTCCTTGGGCAGATCCGCCGGTGCCAGGCTGATGGTAATGCGCTTGCTGCCCGGGAACTCGAGCTGGGCGTTCAGCAGGGCACTGCGTACCCGGTCCTTGCTTTCACGTACGGCGGTTTCCGGTAATCCAACCAGCGTCAGGCTGGGCATACCGTTGGCAAGGTGGACTTCGACCTGCACAGCCGGTGCGTCGATACCCAGCCGCGCGCGGCTGTGGATGGTGGCCAGGGACATGATCGCTCCTTGATCAATGACCTGATACTGCCGAGGGTCAGGCGTTCACTAGTGGATTGGCAGCGGGCCGGCTGCCAGGGTGGACATCAGTTGCTCTTGGCTTCCAGCTCGCTGACGCGCCTCTCCAGCGCCTCCAGGCGTTCGCGGGTGCGCATCAGCACTGCCTGCTGGGTATCGAATTCGTCACGGCTGACCACGTCCAGTTTGCTCAACGCGCTTTGCAGCAATGCCTTGAGATGCTTCTCGACTTCGACGTTGGGTAGTCCCTGTTCGCTCATCAGCAGTTTGGTTGCCTGAGCGCTGACGGTGTCGATCACCAGTTTATGCAGCATATGCCTTTTTCACCTGCGGGTTTGAGGGCTGACGGGGCGCTAAGTTTAGCACCCCGATCCGGTCTGCCGTAATCCGCGCTTTGGTTGTGCGTACATTGTGCGCGCGCACCATGGTGTTGCACTACACTGGTGCATGAACCGCGTGTTAATGCTGGCCTATAGCAGTCTTTGTCTGTTAAGTGTCTGAAATTAATAGGAAAAACAAAATTGGCAGGGTTTCTGCAAAGCATGCTCCAGCTGATTCCGGCGGCGTATCCCATAACGGGGCACAGCGTCGGGGCGCAGCCAGAATCGTGAGCGATCACATCGGGAGCACAATAATGAAGCGATTGACCCTGGCAGGTTTGACCCTTGATCCGCTGTCTGGCAGCGGAAACACCCAGGCGCTGCCAGAGGGGGCAGGGAAGCAGTTTACCTCTGCCTGTGTCGAGATGAGTGCGCCGGCATGTGCAGGGCGTGTCGGCGATTCTGACGACTGCGACAGCACTTTTGTTTTGTCCGTTTCTAAAAGCCTCTAACTCGGCATAGACTTGTGCTGTCCCCCAGGGCAGTCCATCACACGGGAGTATCAAAATGAAACTAGTAACGGCTGTAATCAAGCCTTTCAAGCTGGATGACGTGCGTGAAGCGCTGTCTGAGATCGGCGTTCAGGGCATTACCGTAACCGAGGTCAAGGGCTTTGGCCGTCAGAAAGGTCACACCGAGCTGTACCGTGGCGCTGAGTACGTTGTCGACTTTCTGCCGAAGGTGAAGATCGACGTCGCCATCGCTGACGACATGCTGGATCGCGTCATCGAGTCCATCACCAAGGCAGCCAACACCGGCAAGATCGGCGACGGCAAGATCTTCGTGGTCAACCTCGAACAGGCCATCCGCATCCGTACCGGCGAAACCGGCACCGACGCCATCTAAGGCGGGTTGTTCAACAGACAGCAGTAACCAAGCCTATATGGGGGGCTTAAAATGGAAGACATCGTACAAATCAAGTACGCGCTTGATACATTCTACTTTCTGATCTGCGGTGCACTGGTGATGTGGATGGCAGCGGGTTTTGCCATGCTCGAAGCCGGTCTGGTCCGCGCCAAGAACACCACTGAAATTCTGACCAAGAACGTGGCCCTGTACGCAGTAGCGTGCACCATGTACCTGCTGGTCGGTTACCACATCATGTACTCCAGCCCGGAAGGCGGCATCTTCCCGAGCTTCGGCGTACTGATCGGTGCTGAAAACACTGTTGAAGACGTGCTCGCCGGTGGCGACGATGCGCCGTACTACTCGGTTGCTTCGGACTTCTTCTTCCAGGTTGTGTTCGTTGCAACTGCCATGTCCATCGTTTCCGGTGCGGTCGCCGAGCGCATGAAGCTGTTCGCGTTCCTGACCTTCGCTGTGATCATGACTGGCTTCATCTACCCGATCCAGGGCTTCTGGAAGTGGGGCGGTGGCTTCCTGAACGAAGCTGGCTTCCTCGACTTCGCCGGTTCCGGTGTGGTTCACATGACTGGTGCTACTGCTGCTCTGGCCGGTGTTCTGCTGCTGGGTGCGCGTAAGGGCAAGTACGGCTCCAACGGTCAGATCAACGCCATTCCGGGCGCCAACCTGCCGCTGGCTACTCTGGGTATGTTCGTTCTGTGGCTGGGCTGGTTCGGCTTCAACGGTGGCTCGCAGCTGGTTGTATCCAACATCTCCGACGCCAACGCCGTTGCTCAGATCTTCGTCAACACCAACGCAGCTGCTGCTGGTGGTCTGATCGCTGGTCTGATCGTTGCCCGCATCCTGTTCGGCAAGGCTGACCTGACCATGGCACTGAACGGTGCTCTGGCTGGCCTGGTCGCCATCACTGCCGAGCCGCTGACTCCGAGCGGTCTGCAAGCCACCCTGATCGGTGCTGTAGGCGGCGTGATTGTTGTCTTCTCTGTCCTGGCTCTGGACAAGCTGAAGATCGACGATCCAGTCGGTGCCATCTCTGTACACGGTGTCGTAGGTATCTGGGGTCTGCTGGCGGTATGCCTGACCAACAGCGATGCCTCCTTCACTGCTCAGCTGATGGGTATCGTAGTGATCTTCCTGTGGGTGTTCATCGCCAGCCTGATCGTCTGGAGCATCATCAAACTGGTGATGGGCCTGCGCGTCAGCGAAGAAGAAGAGTACGAAGGTGTGGATATTTCCGAGTGCGGTATGGAAGCCTATCCGGAGTTCACCAGCAGCAAGAAGTAATCGCTGACTGAGAACTCGCAACACCAGACGGGGCGCCCATAGGGCGCCCCGTTTTTTTATGTAGTCGGTAGCGCCGCGCGTCTGGGAGGGCCGAGCTCCAGCTCGGCCTTGGTGATGCAGGGAGTGTTGCTGGTCGAGCGGGAGCTCGACCTTGGTGGTGCAGGGCGTGACGCTGGTCGAGCGGGAGCTCGACTTGCCCGGGCGGGGAGGCTTAGGCCTGGGTCGGGATATCGACTCGCACCAGCAGCCCGCCCAGTGTGCTGACCCCAAACTGCACCTGGCCTTCATAGCGCGCCGCCAGATCGCGCACAATGGCCAGCCCGAGCCCGTGCCCCGGCATTTGCTGATCCAGCCGCCAGCCGCGCGTGCCCAGCTGCTCGCGCTCTTCGGCCGGGACACCTGGACCGTCATCCTCGACTACTAACAGACGCTGCTTGCCGTCGTCGCTCAGGCCTACTCGAACTCGGCTACGTGCCCACTTTCCGGCGTTATCGGCGAGGTTGCCCAGCAGTTCGCTGAAATCTTGCTCCTCCACCGGCCAGCGGGCGGCGTCGGCGAGGCTGGAGTCCAGTTCAAATTCGATGTGGCTGTGCAGGCGACCGAGCATCCACAGCAGTTCGCGGGCCTGCTCTAGTGGTTGGCAGCTGCTGCCCGTCAGTGGGCCGCCGGAGTGGCTGGCATGCAAGCTGCCGTCGAGTTGGCGACTGATGTCGTCCAGGCGCTGGCTGATCTGGCTGCGGGCCTCGGGTGTGATTGGCTGGTCGCTGCTGATCAGTTGATTGATTGCCGCGATGGGCGTCTTGATTCGGTGCGACAGATTGGCGTTGGCCTCGCGGACCTTCTGCAGGCGGTGCTGCAAGGTGTCGAGTAGTTGATTGAGTTGACCGATAAGGCCGCTGAACTCCTGCGGTACGGTGTCTCCGAGCCGCTGCAGGCGGCCTTGTTTGAGTGCTTTGAGATCCTGCTGAAGCTGACGCACCGGGCGCATCGACAGCTGCACAGCGAGCAGAATCAGGGCAAACAGGACTACCAGCAGCCCGGCGGCCACTGCTGCGGTCCATAGATGCAGCTCGTGGGCGCTGGCTTGCAGTTGGCTGTAATCCTCGGCCGCGACGATGGTGACCGGCTGGCCATTGACCTGTGTTTCGGTGCGCCAGGCCATGTAGCGGTGGCTGGTCGGTTCTCCCTCGGGTACGCCATGCAGTTCGATGAGACCCTGGTCCGGCAAGTCCAGCCACGGCGTCAGCAGATCCGACCACTGTGGATGTGACAAGCGCGACTGGGCGCCGACCCTGAGCACAAACAGATGATGCGACAGTGCGCCGAAGTAGTTGCCGTCGAGCGCGTCCAGTCCGCTGGGCGTGCCGAGTTGTTGCTCGATCATGGCGACCTCCTGTTGCAGGCGTTCGCGTACGAAGTCACGGGACATGCGTTCGAGCAGCGCGCCATGCAGATACCATGCAAGCAGCATGAACAGGGTGGCGAATGGCAGAAGCCAGAGCAGCAGGGTGGTGCGGATCGAGCGGGTGCGTTTAGTCTCCGGCAGAAAAGACATAGCCTTGCCCCCGTTGAGTCTTGATGGCGTCCCGACCGATCAGCAGGCGCAGCCGGCGGATGTAGGTCTCGATGGTATTGAGGGTTGGTTCGGCGTCCAGGTTCTAGAGCTGCTCCAGTAGTGCTTCCTTCGGATGCAGGCGATTGGGTCGGCTCATCAGGCAGCGCAGCAGGCGGAACTCGGTACCGGTCAGTGGATGCCATTCGCCGTCGGGGGTGCGCACGCGCTGGCGCTCTTCGTCGAGCAGATAACTTCCAGCCTGGATCTGTGTATGACTGCGGCCTTCGCTGCGACGCAACAGGGCCTGCAGCCGGGCCAGCAGCTCCTCGGGGTGAAAGGGCTTGGTCAGGTAGTCGTCGGCTCCGGCCTTGAGGCCATTGACCTTGTCCTGCCAGCGGTCGCGCGCGGTGAGCAGCAGAATCGGTAGGTCGCGTCCGGCGTCGCGCCAGCGCGCCAGCAATTGCAAGCCGTCGCCGTCGGGCAGGCCGATGTCGAGCACGATCAGCCGGTAGTCCTCCTGCAGGCCAAGTTGCTCGGCGGTCACCGCGGATCCGGTCGCGTCGACGGCGAATCCAGCCTGGCTCAGGCTTTCGTGCAGGCTGCTGCGCAGCAGTTCGTCATCTTCCACCAGCAACAGGCGCATCGGCTGGTTCCTTTTTATGTCAGAGGTTCAGTCAGGATTCAGTTTCGCTCGGCAATCTTGAGCTCACCACCGAGATGATGGAGCAGAGAGTGCATCGGCAACCGGGGTGGTTGTCAATTCTGTCGCAGAGGACAGATCCATCGGTTAACAGGAGAGACCGCATGAATCGTACATTGAACTGGCTCGCCACTGGGCTGCTGCTGAGCGCCACTACCACCGCCGGTGCCGCTGCCAGCGCAGGGGGGCAACCCGGTGATCCGCAGCAGGTGACGCGGACCATTGAGGTCGTTATGCACGACAACTACTTCGAGCCTGAGCAACTGTCGTTTGCAGCAGGCGAGACGGTGCGCCTGAAGGTGCGCAACGAAGGCGCCCTGGTCCACGAATTCAATATCGGCACGGCGGCCATGCACGAAGCCCATCAGGGCCAGATGCAGATGATGGTCGATCACGGTGTTATCCGGGGCGATCACCTCAACCGCGAGTTGATGAAGATGGACATGGGTGGTGGGCACAGCATGGCGCACGATCACGCCAATAGCCTGTTGCTGGAGCCGGGGCAGGAGGCTGAGCTGGTCTGGAAGTTCGACCACGCCGACCACCTGGAGTTTGCCTGCAATGTGCCCGGACACTACCAGGCCGGCATGATGGGGGGCATCGATGTTGAGTAGAACGCTGTTCTCGGCGCTGGCGCTGCTGCCGGCGCTGGGCTGGGCCGGTGAGTACCGGCTGACCGTCGACGAGGTGACCATCGACACCGGCGACTTCCGCAAGCAGGGCATCGGCTACAACGGCGCCTCGCCGGGGCCGGTGCTGCGCTTTCGCGAAGGCGAAGACGTCACCATCCATGTTACTAACAACCTGGACGAGCAGACTTCAGTGCACTGGCACGGGCTGATACTGCCGTTTCAGATGGACGGTGTGCCCGGTCTGAGTTATCCGGGCATTGCGCCGGGCGAAACCTTCACCTACCGCTTCCCGATCACGCAGTCCGGCACTTACTGGTTTCATAGTCACTCGGGCTTTCAGGAACCGGATGGCGCCTATGGCGCAATCATCATCGAGCCGAACGGGCGTGAGCCGTTCCGCTATGACCGCGAGTATGTGGTTCAGCTGACCGACAAGCATCCACACTCGGGTGATCGCATCATGCGTAACCTGAAAAGCTCTGCTGACTATTACAACCGTCAGCAGCAGACCGTGGGTGATTTCTGGCGGGACAGTAAGGAACATGGTCTGGCTGCCACCCTCAAGGATCGCCTGATGTGGGGCGACATGCGCATGATGTCCAGCGACATAGAGGATGTGCAGGGCTTCACCGGTTTGATCAATGGCAAAGGGCCTGAGCAGAACTGGACAGGGCTGTTCAAGCCGGGTGAGCGCGTGCGCCTGCGGCTGATCAACTCCTCGGCTATGACCTACTTTGACGTGCGCTTGCCGGGGTTGAAGATGACCGTGGTGCAGGCCGATGGCAATAACGTGCAACCGGTGATCGTCGACGAACTGCGTATCGGTGTTGCAGAAACCTACGATGTCATCGTGCAGCCGAAGGAAGACAAGGCCTACACCCTGTTTGCCGAGTCGATGGGCCGTTCGGGCTTTGCCCGCGGCACGCTAGCTCCGCGCGAGGGAATGCAGGGCGAGATTCCCGAGCTGCGTCCGGCTCCGCTGTTGACCATGGCCGACATGGGCATGGCCCACGGAGGAATGGACCACGGCAGCATGAACCATGGTGATATGGCCGGTATGGACCACGGCAGCATGAACCATGGCGCTATGGCTGGTATGGATCACAGCGGCATGAACCATGGCGATATGGCTGGTATGGATCACAGCGGCATGAACCATGGGGCTATGGCTGGTATGGATCACAGCAGCATGAACCATGGCGATATGGCTGGTATGGACCACAGCGGCATGAACCATGGCGATATGGCTGGTATGGATCACAGTGGCATGAACCAGAGCGCGATGGCCGGCATGGATCACAGTGGCATGAACCATGACGCGATGGCTGGTATGAACCACGGTGCAGCGTCGACTTTGCCCGCTGACCCGTTCTATGCCGAAGGCAGCGGGTTGATCCCCCAGGCCTATAACGATGGACGCTTCCTGTCCTATGCCGATCTGCGCGCACAGAAGCCTTTGTATGACGAGCGTGAGCCAACCCGTGAGATCGAGTTGCGGCTAACCGGCAATATGGAGCGCTACATTTGGTCGATCAACGGCATCAAGGAGTCGGACGCCGAACCGATTCGCCTGCAATACGGCGAGCGGGTGCGCTTCAAATTCGTCAACGAAACCATGATGACCCACCCAATGCATTTGCACGGCATGTGGTCGATCCTCGACGTTGGCGCGGGCCAGTGGAATCCGGTCAAGCACGTGATCAGTGTGGCACCCGGCACTACCGTCTATATGGAGACCGAGGTTGACGCTCCCGGCAAGTGGGCCTTCCATTGCCACCTCTCTTACCATGCGGCGGCGGGCATGTTCCGCACTGTGATTGTTGAAGGCGGCCCCGAGGGAGGTGATTCATGAAGCGGCTGATGATTCCGCTGCTGCTAGCGGTATCGGCGTCGGTCGGCGCCGAGGAAATGCGTCACTCGATGCACCATGGTCACTTCTATGGCCTGCAGGCCGATGCGCTGGAGTATCGCTACGGCGATAGTGGTGAAGAGCTGGGGTACTGGAGCACCGAAGCCTGGTGGGGTACCGATGAGTTGAAGGCGGTCTGGCTGAGCGAAGCCGAGTACGACTTCGACCATAACAGCTGGGAAACGCTCGACAATCGTTTTGCGCTGCAAACGCCGGTCAGCGACTTTTTCGACCTGCGTGGCGGCTTGCGTTTCGATACGCCGGATGGTGAGAACCGGCAATACGCCTTCGTCGGTCTGAACGGCCTACTGCCATACTGGGTGGAATTCGACAGCAATCTATACCTGAGTGAGCATGGCGACGTGTCGCTGGATCTCGCGCTGGAGTACGAACTGCTGCTGACTAACCGGCTGCATCTGACCCCTGAGTTGGAGTTCGACGCGGCATTTTCGGACGACGAGGCGGTGGGCGTAGGGCGAGGCCTGAGCAGCATGGAAGCAGGGCTGCGCTTGAGCTACGACCTGATCGATCGCTCCTTTGTCCCCTATGTTGGCGTGCATTACGAGCGGGCGTTCGGTCGCACCGCTGAGTTTGCGGCAGATGAGGGCGAGGACCGGGATGGTTGGTTCGCGGTAGCAGGGGTACGGCTCGCCTTTTGAGCGCGGCGTCGCGCGTCGGGTGTCCGCGCTATCCTGAATGCAGCTGCTGCTGAGGCAGCTGCATTCACTGGCCACAGGGAGTTTTCATGTCTGACGCACATCATTGCCATCACCATGACGAGCCTGAGACTGGCAGCGGGGTAACCGATCCGGTGTGCGGTATGCAGGTAGATCCGCACGCAACGGCTCACCGCTACACCTATCAGGGGCACACTTGGTACTTCTGTTCTGCGCGTTGTCGGGAGAAGTTTGCCAGTCAGCCGAATGATTACCTCAAGCCGGACGAAAAGGCGGAGAAGGCGCTTCCGGCCGGAACCATCTTCACTTGCCCGATGCATCCGGAAGTTCGTCAGTCCGGGCCCGGTGACTGTCCGAAGTGTGGCATGGCGCTGGAGCCGGAAACCGCCACGGCAGATACCGGCAGTTCGGCTGAGCTGCAGGACATGACCCGCAGGTTCTGGATCGGCCTGGTGCTGACCCTGCCGGTGTTCATCATGGAGATGGGGGCGCATCTGGTGGATCTGCACCAGCTGTTGGCGCCGCAGCAGTCCAACTGGTTCCAGTTTCTGCTGAGCACACCGGTGGTGCTTTGGTGTGGCTGGCCCTTCTTCCTGCGCGGTTGGCGCTCGGTGCGCACGCTGAATCTCAATATGTTTACCCTGATTGCCATAGGTACCGGTACGGCGTGGCTATTCAGTGTCCTGGCAACGCTGATGCCTGGCCTGTTCCCCGAGGCGTTTCGTCAGCACGATGGGTCGGTCGCGGTCTACTTCGAGGCGGCGGCGGTGGTCGTGGTGCTGGTGTTGTTGGGGCAGGTGCTGGAGCTGCGGGCGCGGGAGAAAACTAGCGGAGCTATTCGCGCGCTGCTTGATTTGGCGCCAACGACTGCCCGACGTCTTGATGCTGACGGCGGCGAGCAGGAGGTGTCGCTCGACAGCGTGCAGGTGGGGGATCGCCTGCGTGTGCGGCCCGGTGACCGAGTGCCGCTTGACGGCGAGATTCTGGAGGGGCGTTCGAACCTGGACGAGTCCATGGTTACCGGTGAGCCGATGGCTGTCGCGCGGACGGTTGGAGATCGGGTGATCGGCGGCAGCATGAACGGTCAGGGTGCCTTTGTCATGCGTGCAGACAAGGTTGGTCACGACACCATGCTTGCGCAGATTGTCAGCATGGTCTCCAGCGCCCAGCGCAGCCGGGCGCCGATTCAGGGACTGGTGGACCGGGTTGCTGCTTTCTTCGTGCCAGCTGTGGTGCTTGTGGCGCTGCTCGCGTTTGTCAGCTGGTCACTGTGGGGGCCGGAGCCGCCGATGGCCTACGGCCTGATTGCCGCTGTCAGTGTGCTGATCATTGCCTGCCCTTGTGCGCTGGGACTGGCCACGCCGATGTCGATCATGGTTGGCGTCGGACGAGGGGCGCAGCACGGGGTGCTGATTCGCGATGCCGAAGCGCTGCAGCGCCTGGAGGCGGTTACGACGGTAGTGGTCGACAAGACCGGTACCCTGACCGAGGGCGCTCCTGCGGTGGTCGAGGTGGTCGCTTTTGGCTCTGTATCCGAGGAACAGCTGATGACCCACGCGGCGTCGCTCGAGCGCAGCAGCGAGCATCCGCTGGCGCGAGCCATTGTGGACTACGCCGAGCAGGCAGGTTTGCCCCTGCACGACGCGACCGAGTTTGACTCACCCAATGGCAAGGGCGTGGTTGGCGACGTGCTCGGGCAGCGCGTGGCTCTGGGCAACCGCCTGTTGATGGAGAGTATGCAACTGGAGGTTTCCGGGCATGAAGAGCAGGCGGAGCGTTTGCGTGCTGACGGTGCCACGGTCATTTTCGTTGCGCTTGGTGAGCAGGTTGCCGGGCTGCTGGCCATCGCTGATCCGGTCAAGCAAACCACCGCCCAGGCAGTGCTGGCGCTGCAGGAAGAAGGGCTGGAGGTGGTGATGTTGACCGGCGACAATCGCACCTCTGCCGAGGCAGTAGCACGGCGTCTGCAGATCGACCGAGTGGAAGCCGAGGTACTGCCGGAAGACAAGGCGCGGATTGTTCAGCAGTTGCAGCAGGAAGGACGTGTAGTGCTGATGGCTGGCGATGGTGTGAACGATGCACCGGCGCTGGCGACTGCCGATGTTGGTGTGGCGATGGGGACCGGCACTGATGTTGCCATTGAAAGCGCAGGGGTGACCCTGCTGCGTGGCGACCTGATGGGCCTGGTGGCGGCGCGGCGGCTGTCTCGTGCGACCATGCGCAATATCAGGCAGAATCTGTTTCTGGCCTTTGTCTACAACGCGCTTGGCGTGCCTATCGCTGCCGGGGTGCTGTATCCGCTCAGTGGCCTGCTGATGTCGCCGATGATCGCAGCGGCGGCGATGTCGCTGTCGTCAGTCAGTGTGATCAGCAACGCCCTGCGTCTGCGTGTGAGCCGACTGCAGTAAGTCTCTGGTGCCGCCTGCTGGCTGTCTTGCTCCGTCAGGTGGCCGGCGGCCAGCTAGCGAGCACCTGCTGTCGAGGGATTATCCGCCATGTGGCTACAACGCACCGTTTCACTCAAGCCCCGCGCGCGGGGCTTTCACCTGATTGACGACGAGATTCTCCGCGCTTTGCCGGAGCTGGCCGAAGTGCGCGTCGGCTTGTTGCATCTGTGGCTGCAACACACCTCGGCGTCGCTGACCGTCAATGAGAACGCCGACCCACTGGTGCGCGGCGATTTCGAGGCGTTCTTCCGCCGCGCGGTGCCGGATGATGCGCCCTACTTCAAGCATACCTACGAAGGCCCGGACGATATGACCGCGCATATCAAGTCGAGCCTGCTCGGTGTGCAACTGACGCTGCCGGTGACCGCTGGCAGGTTGGCGGTGGGCACCTGGCAAGGCCTCTATCTCGGTGAGCACCGGGAGCATGCCGGCAGCCGTCGGGTGCTGGCGACGCTGCAAGGGCAGTGCGACTGAACAGGGTGCATCACGGTTCGCTCGCCCCATTTGAGGGCGAAGATCGATGCTGTTAGCGATAGGTGCAGGTGGTACAGCGTGCGCAACTGGCTGAAAAATCGGTCATTTCCGATAATTATCGAAAAGCTGGCACCAACCGTGCATTGAGTCTCAGTGAAACGGGATGAGTCGTCATTGACTCATGACGCATCACACACTGGAGTGGTACTTAGGCGAACTAGGGTTCCGGCTTGCGCTGCAAGTGTCTGGTCCGAGAGTTTTCCGGCTCTCAAGGAATGAGGGCTACACGGCGGGATAAAAGCCCGGGAGACCGTCATGACGACGTTGTCCCCGTGCGCCTTTTCTCACTGTGTAGGAGTTGTACCCATGACCGCCCCACGCTTCAGCTTTATCCGCAAGTCCCTGGCCGGCATCAGTCTGGCTGCCGCTGCCACCCTGTCTCCTGTTGCCGCAAACGCCGCTGATTCCATGACCATCGGTACCGTTGTCTGGGCTGGTTATGGCCCGTTCTATGTGGCTGACAAACTCGATCTGTACGACCAGTTTGGTCTGGATGTCGAACTGCAGTTCTTCAACGATCCGGCGCTGCTGCCCTCTGCCATGGCGGGTAACGCCGTTGACGGCGCCATGCTCACCTACGATCAGGTGGTTGGCTCTGTTGCCAAGGGCCTGCCGCACCGGGTGGTCATGCCGATCGACTTCTCCTACGGCGGTGACGCCATCGTTGCCGACAAATCCATTACCAGCGTTGCCGATTTCAAGGGCAAGCAGGTGGGTTTCAACCCGCTTTCACCGTCCGACTTCCTGCTGGCTTACGCGCTGCAGATCAACGGTATGGGCGAGAAGGACATTCAGTCGGTCAACATGACCCCAGAAGGTATTCCCAGCGCCATGGCCTCCGGCAGTCTGCCGATTGGCGTGACCTATGAGCCGAACGTGTCGCAGATCCTCTCCATGGGCGGCGGCGAAAAATTCCACGTTGTCTACTCCTCCAAGGACGCTCCGGGCCTGATCACCGACGTACTGGCCTTCAGCGAAGAGCAGATCAAGGAAAACCCGGAAGCCATCACCGCGATGATCAAGGGTTATCAGGCTGGCCTGGAATACATGCAGGCGCATCCGGAGGAAAGCGCCGAGATCATCGGCAAGGTACTGGGCGTGACTGGTGCCGAGGCGCTGGAGCAGATGGAAGGCGTCTACAACATCCCGCTTTCCGAGATGGGCCAGAACTTTGTCGAGTCCAGCGAAACCACCTCGTTTTACGGTAGCGGCGCGGTGATCGCCGACCTGTTGCTGAAGAACAAGCAAATCCCGGCGATCCCGGATTTTGCCGACACCTTCGACGCTAGCTTTGTCACTGAGCTGACCCAGTAAGGCCAAGGGCAGGCGCTTTGCGCCTGCCCTGACCGGGACTTGCGGAGGAATCATGTCCACGTCCAAACCACTTTACCGTTACGCCGATGGCCGGGTCTGGAATAGTCTGGCGATTGCCTACAGCGTCGGCGGCTACCTGATTGGCCTCGGCCTGCTGTTGACCCCGTTCTGGCTGGCCAAGCTGGGCGGGCTGCTTTTGCTGGCGCACGCGATGATCATCGGCGCCTACCTGATTCACGAATTTGCCCATGGCACCATTTTCAGCAAGCCAGCCCACAACGCGCTGGCGGGCGAGGTTTTCAGCTGGATGACCGGCGGCTGCTACGCCGACTTTCAGGATCTGCGGCGCAAGCACATGCGTCATCACGTCGACCGTGCCGACGTCATTACCTTCGACAGCAAGGTGTTTATCAACAGCCTGCCGAGCTGGGTGCGCAAACTGATTCTGGCCCTTGAGTGGGCGTATATCCCGGCGGTTGAGCTGATCATGCACTTCTATGTGGTGCTGCTGCCGTTCATCAGCCAGAGCGAGAAACACCGCGCCCGCCGCAGCAAGGTGCTGACGGTGCTGCTGATCCGTGCCGCGCTGTTTGCCCTGCTTGGCTGGCTGTCTTTCAGCGCCCTGGTGCTCTACTGCGCCGCTTGGCTGATCATGGTTACCGTGCTGCGTTTTGCCGATGCCTATCAGCACACCTACGACGCCTTCGCGGTGCTGGAAGAGGACGGCAAGATTCCGGCCGACAAGCTGCGCGACCGCGCCTACGAGCAGCTCAATACCTTCAGCAACGTGGTGTCGCTGCGCTGGCCGTCGCTCAACCTGCTGCTGCTCAACTTCGCCTATCACAACGCCCACCACGAGAAGCCGGTGGCGCCCTGGTATCGCTTGCCCAAGCTGCACGAAGAGCTGTACGGCGACGCCTACCGTCAGGTGGTGCCGATGAGTGAGCTGCTCAGCAGTTTCCACCGCCATCGCGTACGCCGGGTGCTGAGCGATGACTACGGTGTGTTCGTTGATGGTCCCAAGCGTGCCGAGAACTTCTACGGCGCGGTGGGCGTGTCCTTCCTGACGGCGGTGTGAGCATGCAGACGCTGGATTATCAGGGCCGCACCGTGGTGATTACCGGCGCCGCCAGTGGCATCGGGCTGGGGCTGGCGCAGGCCTTTGCCGCGCAGGGCGCGCGGCTGGAGCTGGTCGACCGCAATGCCCAGGCATTGGCGGCGGTGGTTGAGCAGCTCTCGGCGGTGACGCAGGTCCATGGCCGGGTTCTGGATCTGAACGATGACGCGGCGGTATCCGATTACGCCGCCCGACTGGGCCAGCGTCAGCCGCAGGTGGATGTGTTGATCAACAACGCTGGCATGGAGCAGCCAACGCCACTGCAGGATGCCGCCGCCGACGCCAACCGGCGCTGGCAGCACCAGCTGGATAACAACGTGGTGTCGATGCTGCGGCTGACCCGCGCCTTGCTGCCGCTGCTGGGCAAGGGCAGCAGTGTCATCAACCAGTCGTCGATCTGGGGGCTGAGTGCGGTGGCCGGGTTTTCCGCCTATGTCGCCAGCAAGCACGCGGTGATCGGTCTGACCCGCTCGCTGGCCTGGGAGCTGGGCGGGCAGGGTATTCGCGTCAATGCCGTGTGCCCCGGCTGGGTCGGCACCGACGCAGCCATGGCGTCCCTGCGCAATATGGCGCAGGGCAGCGGCCGAAGTGAGGCCGAGGAGCTGGAACACATCCTCGCCGCGCAGGCGATTCCCGAATTGCTGACCCCGGCCGATCTGGCCGGCACCTTTCTGTTTCTCGGCGCGCCGGCCTCGGCCGCCATTACCGGGCAGGCCATCGTGGTCAGTCGCGGGGAGGTCATGCACTGATGTTGAAGGTTGAATTGGCGGGCCAGCGCATTCTGGTCACCGGCGCCGCTACCGGTATTGGCCGCGCCTGCGCGCTGATGCTCGCGGGGCAGGGCGCCGAAGTCTGGATCAACCATCTGGGGCAGGCGGGTGCCAGCGCCGATCTGGTTGAGCAGATTCGCGCGGTTGGCGGCCGCGCGGTGGCGATCGAGGCGGATGTCAGCGACCCGGACGCGGTCGAGGAGATGTTTGCCTGTATTACCGCCACCGGCCCGCTGCACGGCCTGGTCAATAACGCCGGGATCATTCAGGAGCAGTCCTTTCTCGACACCTCGGAAGAGGACTGGCGGCGCATCATGGCGGTCGATCTGGATGGCGTCTATCGCTGCTGTCGCTGCGCGCTGGAAAGCATGAGCGGTGCCGGCCGCGGCGCCATCGTCAATATCGCCTCCGAGCTGGGTCAGCTGGGGCGCGAAAACTACGTTGCCTACTGCACCGCCAAGGCGGGCGTGATCGGCATGACCAAGGCGCTGGCGCGCGAGTTTGCGCCGGCGATTCGCATCAACGCGGTGGCCCCCGGCCCGGTGGAAACCGCGATGGTCTCGCTGGAACACATGAGCGAAGAATGGATTGCCAAGGAGCTGGCCATTCCGGCGGCGCGCCTTGGCCGCCCCGAGGAGATCGCGGCCGCGGTCTGCTTCCTGCTGTCACCGGCGGCGAGCTTTTTTACCGGACAGGTTCTTGGCGCCAACGGCGGCGCCTGGATGGGGGGCTGATGTTGCGTCCGGAGTGGGTACTAATTCTGGCAACGGTGCTCTGGGGCACCAGCTGGCTGCCGCTGCAGGCGTTCGCGGCGCAGGGTATTGATGGCTTTCCCATGGTGCTGGCCAGCTACGGCCTGATCGCAGTGTTTGCCCTGCCGCTGCTGTATTGGCAGCGCGCCGGCTGGTGGCAGCAGCGCTGGGGGGTGCTGGGCATCGTGCTGTTTGGCGGTTGGGCGAACGCGGCGCTGCTGTCATCGCTGTCGCTGGCCGAGGATCTGGTGCGGGTCATGTTGCTGTTCTATCTGGCCCCGGTCTGGGGTGTGCTTGGCGGCTGGCTGCTGCTGCGCGAACGACTGACAGCGCTGCGTCTGGTCGCGCTGGTGCTGGCGCTGGCTGGCATCGGGCTGACGCTGGGCGTCAACGCGCAGACCTTCTCCAGTCTGACCGCGATCGACTGGTTGGCGCTGAGCGCGGGGCTGGGTTTTGCCCTGAACAATCTGGCCACCAGGGCTGCTGACCAAGTGCCGATGCTGAGCAAGACCGTTGCCGCCTTCGTTGGCAGCAGCGTGTTTGCCGGTGCTGCCTGCCTGTTATTTGCCCAGACGCTGCCAACGTTGGCGCCGACGATCTGGCTGTGGATCGCCTTGTTTGCGGTGGGTTGGCTGTTGCTCGCGACCTTGGGCGCGCAATACGGCGTGACCCACCTGGAGGCCAGCCGCGCCGCTGTGCTGGTGGTCTTCGAATTGATTGCCGCCGTGCTGTCGGTGGCCTGGTTCAACGATGAGGTGATCGCCCCGCGCACCTGGCTGGGGGCCGGCATGATCACCCTGGCGGCGGTGATGGCCGGCTGGCCCGAGCGGTCACCCACGCAACTGACGAGGAGTACGTCCTGATGACAAGTGTCTACATGGATCAGATCAGCTGGGTCGATTACCAGCAGCGGGTCGAGCAGGGCGCGGTGGTATTTTTACCCTGCGGCGCGACCGAACAGCATGGCCCGCATCTGCCGCTGGGTACCGATGCGCTGCTGTCGACCGCACTGAGTGCCGATGTGGCGGCGCAGATCGATGGCATCGTCGCCCCGGCGCTGGCCTACGGCTACAAGTCGCAGCCCAAGTGCGGCGGCGGTCAGCATTTCTGCGGCACCACCAGCCTCGACGGCGCCACCCTGATCGCGCTGGTACAGGATGCGGTGCGCGAGTTTGCCCGCCACGGCGTCAAGCGTCTGGTGCTGGTGCTGGGTCACTACGAGAACACCTGGTTTGTCACCGAGGGTATTCAGCTGGCGCTGCGCGAACTGGGGCCCGGCTGCGAGCTTGAAGTCATGCGCCTTGAGCACTGGGACTTCTGCCGCGAAGACACCCTGGACGACATCTTCCCCGACGGCTTTCCCGGTTTTGCGCTGGAGCATGCCGCGGTGATCGAAACCTCGCTGATGCTGCATTACCTGCCGCATCTGGTCAGCCTCGACAAGATCCCCAACGACCCGCCGGCGGACTTTCCGCCCTACGACATGTACCCGACTCGCACCGAGTGGGTGCCGCCATCGGGGGTGCTGTCGTCGGCGCTGGGTTCGACCGCCGAGAAGGGCGCGCGCATGGCCGACGACATCGTCACCGGTATCACCGCCGCCGTGCGTCACGAATTCAAGCTGGAGGCCTGAGATGCTGCCGTTGCTGCCATCGCGCACCGCGTTGCTGCTGATCGACATGCAGCGCGACTTCTGCGCTCCCGGCGGTTATGCCGATCAGGCCGGGCTGGATATCGCCTGCCTGCGCGCGCCGATTCCGGCTCAGCAGCGGTTGCTGGCAGCGGCGCGCGCTGCGGGCATGCTGGTGGTGCATACCCGCGAAGGGCACCGCACGGATCTGTCTGATCTGCCTGACTGGAAGCGTATCCGCGCTGAACGCAGCGGCGCGCCGATTGGCTCAGCGGGCCCGCTGGGCCGGCTGCTGGTGCGTGGTGAGTACGGCCATGACCTGATCGACGAGCTGCAGCCGCAGGCGGGTGAACCGGTGATCGATAAACCCGGCTACTGCGCCTTTGCCGCCACGGATCTGGAACTGATCCTGCGCAGCCGCGGGATCGACACGCTGATCATCACCGGCGTGACCACCGAGGTCTGCGTCAGCTCGACCCTGCGCAGCGCCATCGACCGCGGCTTCAACTGCCTGACCGTGAGCGATGCCTGCGCCTCCGCACACACCGAGTTACACGCCGCAGCGCTGGCGATGATTGGCGTTGAGGGCGGCATCTTCGGCGAGGTCTGTGACAGTGCGGCGCTGCTCAGCGCCCTGCGGGAGGCAGCATGACTCAGGTGCAGAAACTCTGGCCGTTGCTGACCGCCACCCATCACTACGACAAGTCGATCTCGACCCGCGGCCGAGGTCACGGGGTGCAGATTGAGGCGCCGATTTTGGCCTTTCTGATCGAGACCAAGCAGGGGCGGGTGCTGTTCGATGTCGGCTGCGACTACAACAAACTGACTGATCCGCTGCTGCGCGCGCGCTGGTACGACCCGGTGGAGTTCCCCATGGGGCCGCCGCAGATGAGCGAAGAGCAGCGGCTTGAAGCCCATCTGGCGAAGCTCGGGCTGACCTGCAAGGACATCGACATGGTGTTTCTCAGCCACCTGCACTTCGACCACGCCGGTGGCCTGTGCGACGTCTGCGGCGCCGAAGTACACGTGCACGAAGACGAACTGCACGCCGCCCGCGAGCCGGCTGATGACGCCTACTTCGCCGACGACTTTGCCGGCAACGTGCGCTGGCGCCTGCAGCAGGAGGAGTACGACCTGCTGCCGGGCCTGCGAGCGATCAACACGCCGGGCCATACCGCCGGGCACATGTCGCTGATGATCGAGTTGCCGACCGGCGCGCCGGTGATCCTCGCCGGTGATGCCGCCGACCTCACCGAAAACCTCGACGATGAAATTGCCCCGGGCCTGTGCTGGCGCGACCGCGAGGACATGGCGCTGGACAGCATTCGCAAACTCAAGCGCATTGCCGGTGAAACCGGCGCAGAACTCTGGCCGAACCACGACATGGCCTTCTGGCGCACTCTAAAACGTTTCCCGGAGTACCACGCATGAAAGCGGTTCCCGAGGCGTATCACGGCGTCTGGCAGCGCACGCTGCTGCGTCTGTCTGACGGCACCGAGGACACTACTACCCGGGTGTTCTGGTTGCAGAGCGCGCATCTGCACGCGGATCTGCGGATTCCCGATCCAACGCCGAAACTGCCGTTCGAGCGCGCTGGGCAGGCCGGTTTCGCAGGCCTGACCGAAGCCAGTCTCGGCCGTTGCCAGTGGCACCGCGTGATCGACTTTCACCCCGACAGCGGCAGCGATATCGGCAACATGCAGTTCATCAGCAGTGAAGAAGTGCATGAAACGGCGCTCGACGACAGCTATCTGGAAATCTGGCGGCGGCTGCCCGACTCGCGCGGCCCGGTCGCCGAACTCTGGCTGCAGAGCGCCGATGGCTCCGGCCGTCAGGCCTGTCTGCTGCGCGCCGGCGACTACTTCATGTTTGCCGCTGACCGCCCCGTGCGCTTGGGCCGTGGCCGCTCGCTGCGAGAGTACCTGCAACACGACAGCGCCCGGAGTGCCGAGCACCTGCTTGGCTGCGAGCTGACCTTTGGCCGCATTCAGGGCGGCGACCGTCCGTGGCAGATCGTCTTCAGCACACTGCCGGCAGCGACCGGCGGCCTGTTTTCCGTACCTGCCGACCCGGCGCGCTGGGATGCGCTGCCGGTCGCCTGGCTGGGTATTCACCCCCCTGAAAATGGCTGGCGTCCGGCACCCTTGCCTCGCCTGCAGGACCTCACCAAGGAGACTCTGGTATGAACGCACCAGCCCCCGTGCCTGAAACCGCTGTGGCCGTGGCCAAGCGCAAACCCCGTTCGCGCTGGTGGACCGTGCGCGGCAGCCTGTCCTCTCGCACCAGTGCCTTGCTGACCGCACTTGGCCTAGCTGCGCCGTTTTTCATCTGGTGGCTCTACAGCGCGCTCGGCCTGAATGATCCGCTGTTCATGCCCGGCCCCGGTGCGGTGCTGGAACGGGTGGTCAACTGGTGGCAGGAAGACGGCCTGTGGGACGACATCTGGATCAGCGTGTACCGGGTGATGGCGGGCTTCTTGCTCTCGGCCATGATCGCGCTGCCGCTCGGTTTGTATCTGGGTACCTACAAGCCGGTGCAGGCGACGCTGGAGCCACTGATCGACTTCATCCGTTACATGCCGGCGGTCGCGTTTATTCCGCTGGTCATGCTCTGGGTCGGGATCGGGGAGGGCTCGAAGATTCTGATTATCTTCATCGGCACCTTCTTCCAGATGGTATTGATGGCCGCCGAAGACATTCGCCGGGTGCCGATGGCGCAGATCGAAGCGGCGCAGACCATGGGCGCCTCGCGCAGCGAGATCATCCGCCTGGTGGTATTGCCCTCGGCCCGCCCGGCGCTGCTCGACACGCTGCGCATCACCTGCGGCTGGGCCTGGACCTATCTGGTAGTCGCCGAACTGGTGGCCTCCAACTCGGGCCTTGGTTACGCCATCCTTCGCGCCCAGCGCTACATGCACACCGACAAGATTTTTGCCGGCATCCTGCTGATCGGCCTCATTGGTCTGCTGACCGACCAGGCGTTCCGCTGGCTCGGTCGCCGCGCCTTCCACTGGCAGAAGAGGTAAGCCCATGGACCATTCCTGCATCAGCATTCGCAACGTGGGCAAGCAGTTCGAGGCCCGCAATCAGACCATTGAGGCGCTGCGCGACGTCAACCTCGAGGTGCAGCCCAACGAGTTCATCACCTTTGTCGGCGCCTCCGGCTGCGGCAAGTCGACCCTGCTGCGGATTATGGCCGGGCTGGAAACCCACAGCAGCGGCGACATTCTGTTGCGCGGCGAGCCGATCGACGGCCCCGGTGTGGATCGCGCCATGGTCTTTCAGCATTACAGTCTCTATCCGTGGCTGACGGTGACGCAGAACATCAAGTTCTGCCGTCAGCTGAAGGTCATCGCCGACGCGGTACACAGCCAGTCCGACGTTGAGGCCGCCAGCGGCCGTGCCGACGCGCTGCTCAATCTGATGGGCCTGAAGAACTTTGCTGGCGCCTATCCCAGTCAGCTGTCCGGCGGCATGCAACAGCGGGTGGCGATTGCCCGCGCACTGATGCCGCGGCCGGACTTTCTGCTGATGGACGAGCCCTTTGGGGCGCTGGATGCGCAGACCCGAGAGGTGATGCACGACCTGATCCTGCATGTGCATCGGCTGGAGAAGAGCACCATTCTGTTCGTCACCCACGATGTGGAAGAAGCCATCTATCTGGGCACTCGCATCGTGCTGATGGCGCCGCGGCCGGGGCGCATCGACAGTGTCTACGAGGTACCGCTGCCGAAGGTGCGCCATCAGGACATGAAGCTGGAGCCGGAATTCATTGCTCTCAAGCGCGAGATTCTGACCCGTATTCGGGAAACCTCCGGGGTGCAGACCGATCTGGATCAACTGGCGCGCCTCAGCGAGGGGGCTGCGCTTTAGGTCGCACTGGTCGATCTGCTGAACGACCAGCGGTTGCCGGTGACCTTCCAAGGCGGAGTTGGACTCGGCCCTTGCGGAATGGCGTGTGCCCCTCTACCGCAGGGGCTGGAGACGAAAAAATTTTCTTTGCAAGACTAGCCAAATCCCCTCGATGAACTATATATAGCCTGTTTTCCATTGTGAGGATTCAGGCATGAGTGATGATCTGGACGACGATCTGGACGGTATGGACGACTCCGAGGTCGACGATCAGGATGATGCGGTAGACGGCAGCGATGATGGCGATGACGGTGAACCGGTAGCGACCGGCAAGTCGCGCAAGAAGGCTGTAGCTTCGACCGATGAACTGGAAGGCGCGTCAATCGAAGCCAAGGATCGTGAGCGCGAGATGCTGGCGCGTCAGATCGAAGAATTCATGGCCCGTGGTGGTCAGGTTCAGCAGATCGGCGATAACGTCGTATCCGATCCGCCGAAGAAACCGGAAAGCAAGTACGGCAGCCGCCCCATCTAGCACGCTGCCGCACCACCCGCTCAGCGTTTGGCGTAGCGCTGATAGCGGTTCAGCCAGGGCGGAATTTCGCTCAGGCAGCGCACTTCGCCGTGGGCCCTTTGCTGGCCCGACCAGGCACTACCCTGTGGGTTGAACCACAGGGTATGCATGCCAACGTCCAATGCTCCCTGGATGTCATCACCCGGATGATCGCCAATGTGAACTGCCTGCTGCGGCTCGACACCGGCCCGCTCCAGCGCGCTCATAAACGGTGCCGGATGCGGTTTGCTCAGGCCCACCTCGTCGGCCGAGACAATGATGCTGAAATAGCGATCCAGCCCCAGGCGACGCACGTCGGCGTTGCCGTTGGAGATGCAGGCCAGCTGGTATTGGCGTGACAGCAGTTCCAGCACCAGTTCGGCGTGGGGGAAGTATTCCAGCCTATGCCGTGCGTCGATGAACACCTCGAAGCCTGCCAGCGCCAGGCGCTTCGCCTCGTCAGCTGAATAGCCAGCCTTGCGCAGGCCCAGTTCCAGTACCGCGATACGCAGTGGGGTGACCCGGTGGCGCAGCTCGGGGTCGGCGTCCAGTACCTCGGCCAGCAGCGCCTTGCGCGCGTCCATGTCGCGGGCGGCGGCGTAGTCGGGCGCCTGTTTGGCGAGCCAGTCAGCCAGTATCCGTTCGGCGTTGGCTACTACCGATTCGGTTTCCCACAGGGTGTTGTCGAGGTCAAAAGACACCAGTTGAATCATTTGTCTGCCTTGCGTTTGGCTCTGGGGTGGGCCTGATCATACACCTGCGCCAGGTGCTGGAAATCAAGATGGGTATAGATCTGGGTGGTGCTGATGTCGGCGTGGCCGAGCAGCTCCTGCACGGCGCGCAGGTCGCCGGAGGATTCGAGCATGTGGCTGGCGAAGGAGTGGCGCAGCATGTGCGGGTGCAGGTGTTGCCCGATCCGCTCGATGCCGTGACGGCGCAGTCGCAGCTGGATCGCGCGCGGGGTCAGCGCGGTGCCGCGCTGGCTGACGAACACCGGCTGCTGGGTACCTTCGCGCGTTGGGCGCACGCTGAACCAGTCCTGCAGGGCGCGACGGGCCATGCGGCCGACCGGCAGTACCCGAGTCTTGTTGCCCTTGCCGGTCACCCGTACCTCGCCCTGCGGCAGGTCGAGGTCGGCCATATCCAGCCCCGCCAGCTCCGACAGGCGCAAACCGGAGGAGTAGAACAACTCGAGCATGGCCTGATCGCGGCGCTGCAGCCAGTCGTCTTCGCCGCTGCTGTCGAGCAGCTGTGCGGTCAGATCGGCGTCGAGGGTACGCGGCAGGGTGCGTGGCGCCTTGGGCGCGCGCAGATCTTGCGCCGGGTTCTGGCGGCTGCGGCCTTCGCGCTGGAGAAAACGGTAGAAGCTGCGGATGGCGCTCAGCAGGCGCTGCAGGCTGCGCGGTGCCAGACCGTGCTGATGCTGGCTCGCGATAAAGTGGCGCAGGTGCTGGGTATCGAGTTGGTCCCAGCCGGGGAGCCCGCGTTCGCTGCGATGCTGATCAAGGCTGAGCAGGTCGTGGCGGTAGGCTTCCAGGGTGCGCGGTGACAGCCTGCGCTCCACGCGCAGGTGATCGAGAAACGCGCTGATATCAGGGTCGGCGAGGCCGGCCTGCTCAGGCGTGGTTTTCATCGGCCAGCGGGCGTTGGCGCAGCAGCACGCGGGCGAGTGCGTCGGCAACGTAGCCGAGGAACAGGGTACCGGTGGCGCTGCGGTACTGCTGGGCGTCTTCGCTGCCGAGGGCCAGCACGCCGTGCAGACCCTGGTAACGGATCGGCGCGAGTGCCGTTGAGGCCACCTGCTCGCTGGATTCGGCAAACAGGAAGCTCAGCTCCGCTGGCCGCAGCGCACCGGCAATCGGCTTGTTGCCATCGAGCAGATGACCGATGGCGTCCTTGGCCGCGGCGTGGGTGACGCAGTGGGCGTTGCTGTAACGGTCCGCTTCGGTAAACAGGATCAGGCTGACGTGGGGTACCTGAAAGTCGTTGCGCAGGCTGTCTTCCAGGGTTGCGATCACCTCATCCAGGCTCTGTGCTTCGAGCATGCCGAGAATCAGCCGGCGGCTCTTCTCGAACAACCGGTCATTCTCGCGCGCAGTGTCCATCAGCTGATTAAGCCGATGGCGCACGTCGATGTTGCGCTCGCGCAGCAATTTGACCTGGCGCTCGACCAGCGACACCGCATGGCCCGCTTCATGCGGAATGATCAGATCGGCCAGCAACTCGTCGTGCTCGACGAAGAAGGCCGGATGGCGACGCAGGAAGTCGGTGACCTGCTCTGCGTCGAGCTGCTCTGGGTGCGGTGTTTGCTGTTCGCTCATACGCGGATCTGTCCCTCGTAGACACGGGTGGCGGGGCCGGTCATCAGCACTGGCTTGCCCGGGCCAGCCCACTCGATCTGCAGGCGACCGCCGGGCAGGTCGATCTGCACCGGTGAGTCGAGCAGGCCAAGGCGGATGCCGGCCACGGCGGCGGCGCAGGCGCCGGTGCCGCAAGCCTGGGTTTCGCCGACGCCGCGCTCGTAGACCCGCAGGCGGGCGTGCTGACGGTCGATCACCTGCATAAAGCCGGCGTTGACCTTGCGCGGGAAGCGCGGGTGGGCCTCGATCAGGGCACCGAGACGCTCCAATGTACCGTCGCGAACGTCGGACACCAGGGTGACGCAGTGCGGGTTGCCCATGGATACCGCGGCAACCTGCAGGGTCTCGCCGCCGACTTCAAGGCGGTACTCGCAGGCCTCTGCGTCAGCCTCGAAAGGAATCTCCGCCGGGATGAAGCGCGGCGCGCCCATGTCGACGGTGACCTGCTTGTCGCGGTTGATCTGCAGAACGATCGGGCCGCCAGCGGTTTCGACGTGGATGGTCTTCTTCGCGGTCAGGCGCTTGTCCTGCACAAAGCGGGCAAAGCAACGCGCACCGTTGCCGCATTGCTCGACTTCGCTGCCATCGGCGTTGAAGATCCGGTAGCGGAAGTCGGCATCGGGGGTGCTCGGTGGCTCGACCAGCAACAGCTGATCAAAGCCGACGCCGGTGTGGCGGTCGCCCCATTGGCGGATCTGCTTGGCTGACAGCTGGGCGTGCTGGGTGACCAGGTCGATGACCATGAAGTCGTTGCCCAGCCCGTGCATCTTGGTGAATCGCAGCAGCATCTCAGGCCTCGGGCAACAGGGACTCGCCCGCCAGCAGTTCACTGACGGTTTCGCGGCGACGGACCAGATGGGTGGTGTCGCCGTCGACCAGCACTTCGGCCGCACGCGGACGGGTGTTGTAGTTCGAGCTCATGACGAAACCATAGGCACCGGCGGAGCGCACCGCCAGCAGGTCGCCTTCGGCCAATGCCAGTTCGCGGTCCTTGCCGAGGAAGTCGCCGGTCTCGCAAACCGGGCCGACCAGATCCCAGGTCTGCACGGCAACGTCGCTGCGCGGCTTGACCGCGTCGATACCCATCCAGGCGCTGTACAGGGCCGGACGGATCAGGTCGTTCATGGCGCCGTCGATGATGGCGAAGTTCTTGTGTTCGGTCGGCTTCAGCAGGTTGACGCGGGTCAGCAGCACACCGGCGTTGGCGACAATCGAACGGCCCGGCTCGAAGACCAGTTTCAGGTCGCGCCCGGCGAGTGCCTCACGGACCTTGGCCAAGTAGCTGCCGGGGCTCGGCGGCACTTCGTCGCGGTAGGTCACACCCAGGCCACCGCCCAGGTCGAGGTGGCGAATGGTGATGCCTTCCGCTGCCAGGCCGTCGATCAACTGCAGCAGGCGCTGTAGCGCATCGATGAACGGGGTGTCGTCGGTCAGCTGGGAGCCGATGTGGCAGTCGACGCCGCAGATGTCGATATGGCTCAGCTCGGCAGCGCGGCGGTAGACCGCCGGTGCCTGGGCGATGTCGATACCGAACTTGTTTTCTTTCAGACCGGTAGAGATGTAGGGATGGGTCTTGGCATCCACATCCGGGTTGACCCGCAGCGAGATCGGCGCCTTGATATTCAGCTCGGCAGCGACCTGCTGCAGGCGTTCCAGCTCGGCGGCGGATTCGACGTTGAAGCAGTGAATGCCGACTTCCAGTGCGCGGCGCATTTCAGCCGCGGTCTTGCCCAGACCGGAGAAAACAATGCGCGACGGTTCGCCGCCGGCGGCGAGTACGCGCTCCAGCTCACCACCAGAGACGATGTCAAAACCGGCGCCGCGGCGGGCCAGCAGGTTGAGCACGCCCAGGTTGGAGTTCGCCTTGACGGCGAAGCAAACCAGATGGGGGACGCCGTCCAGTGCGCTGTCCCAGGCGTCATAGGCCTGCTCGATAGCCGCACGTGAGTAAACGAAGCAGGGGGTATCGTATTGCTCGGCAATAGCGGACAGGGCGACGCCTTCGGCGTAGAGTTCGCCGTTGCGATAGTCAAACGCGGTCATGGGTGCATCACTTCTCTGTCGATTGCTCGGTGGTCTCGGTGTGCGCCGCAGTGTTGGCGCCGGTGTCCTCGGGCAGGTAGAGAGGGCCTTTCTGACCGCAACCGGTGAGAACCAGTAGCGTGAACAGGGCCGCAGCGAATGGCTTCATGTTGAAATCCTTACAGGTAGAATACCCGGCAGTATACCCAGCCACCCGGTCCGACGCACCAGCCAGCGGCCCGGCGGCCAGAAAACGGCGCACAGACGCCTGAGCCAAATGAGAGACAGACAATGCAGGACATGAGCGAAGCGACATTTCACCAGACCGTGGATCGGGTGCAGGACCTGATTGAGCATGCCCTCGACGGCGGTGAGCTGGATCTGGAAATGGAGCATATCGATGGCTCGCTGGTGCTGATACTGCCCGAGGGCCAGCGTTTGGTGGTCGGCCGCCAGCCGGCGTCGCGCGAGCTGTGGCTGGCAACCCCGGATCGCATCCTGCACTTCAATTTCGATGCCGAGCGCGGCTGGCTGCACGACAGCGGCGAAGGCACCCTCGGCGAGGTGTTGGCCGAGGTGCTGGAAGACATCAGCGGTGAGGAAGTTGAACTGGATATCGACGCGGAGTCGCTGTGACAGCGCGTGGCCGGCAGCCCTCACCTTGCGTGCGCAAGTGTTGCCTGGACGGCGACCTGTGCATGGGCTGTGGTCGTCTGCTCGACGAAATTCTGGAGTGGGGCAAGGCGTCCGACAGCCGGCAGTGCGAAATCATTGATGCAGCGCGGCAGCGCCGCCTGGAACGAAAAATCCCCTACTCCGTGCTCTGACCCGCTCAGCTGAGCGCCTGCATGGCGCTGTTTAGTGCGCTTTCCAGCTGCTGGCGATAGCGCAGGTACTGCACGGTCTGCATGCGTCCACCCGGGTCGATGGCCGACAGATCAAGGTCGGTGATGTAGCAGGGATAGGCCTCGCGATTGCGGCGACGACTGAGGATGTGCTGCGCGACCTCCTTGTACAGCCGGTCGCCGTGCTCCAGTTCAGAGAACTCGCGGTGATCACAGAAAATGGTGACCCGCGGCCCCCGGGGTCCACCGGGCTCGGCAATGGCTTGCACCGCGTAGATGTCCGGGTCCATGCCGCCGCGTGGCAATGGCTTTTGTTCAATCCGCAGCGGGTGGCCGTCGAGTGCCGGCAGGATGGCGTAGACCAGCAGGTCATCCTCGTTGACGCTGCTGTCCAGCGGCTGATTGGCCTGACGGCGCAAGCGAATGCTCTGCAGAAAACGCAGCAATGGCAGCAGCAGGGTCTGCTCGTCGCGATAGCTCTGGCGCATGCTCCACAGGGCGCCGCGCTCATCCAGCAGGCTGATCTCTGCCTGCCACTGGGGCTTGAGGCGGTAGAACAGCTGAATGCGTCCCGGCTGGTCCTGCGGCAGAATCAGCGCCAGGTCCTGGCCTTGTAGCGCGTAGTTGTCCAGCGCCAGCTTGCTGTAGCGCGGGTGCGGTTTTCCGAGGTAGCGCAGCAGCTGCTCGCGGTCGGCGAGCGTCTGCATATTGATCTGTTCATCCTGCCACTCCAGCGCGCGATAGCTGTTCTGCAGCTGCAGCAGGAAGCGTTCGGGCGGGGTGGACAGCAGGTGGGCCGAGGCGTCGCGAAACAGCTGCTCGACCCGTTCGGCGATGGCGCTGGCACGATTGCGGCAGAAACAACGGACTTCCAGCTCCGGCAGGCGCTGATGTTCGCGGCCGCTGGTGAGGTAATCCTGCAGTGCCTGCATGCACGCCTCTTCGCCACTGTACTGATGCACCAGCAGTTCATTCCAGCTGTTCAGGGTGACCTGATCGATACTCAGAATCAGGTTGTCGCGCATGCCGGAGTAGCCCAGTGCGTCGGTATGACTGCTGATCAGGTGGAGGTTCTTCTGGCTGTTGCCGGGCAGCGGGTCGAGCCCGATGTTGACCAGCAGCAGCACCTTGCAGGGTTCGCTGGCGCGCGACAGCGCGGTTTCGGTCAGCGCTGGCAGGGGCAGCGGAAACTGCTGCCGCAGGCACTGCACCAGACTGTTCAATTCGTACTCGGTCAGCGCGCTGTCGCCCGGGTGCAGGGCGAAGCGGGTCGCAGCGTCGATCACGCCGTTACGTTGGCCCCAGGCCAGCAGCTCAAGCAGTTGGCGTGAACGTTTGAGCGGCAGGTGATCGGCCAGCTCCTGCACATTCAGCGTGCCGCGGTAGAGGCTCCAGTAAGGTTCCCCTTCGTCTGCCGAGAGGTTCTGGCTGATGGTCAGCACCGGCTCGCTCAGATCCGGGCTGATACCGGGGTTAATGAACTCGATCTTGCCGGCCTTGCGTTCGAAGGCGGCGTACAGGCGGCGACCCAGCAGTGACAGGTCGCGGGCACTGACCTGATTGATCACATTCTGGCTGCGCCCGAACTGGGATAGCAGCCGGTAGCTGTGGGTCAGCTCGTTGACCAGTTGGCGACGTTCGGCACTGACCTCACGGATGCGCCACTGGGCGCGGTCGTCCATCTGTTGCAGCTGGCGCGGGCCCCATTGCCATTCGCGCACCAGCTTTTCCATGATGTTGCGTTTCCAGTCCATCATGCCGCTGCGTCGGCTCAGGCGCACGTTGGCCTTGATGTAGAGGCAGCGGCGCACCAGCTCCAGACGCTCGGATTCGCCGCGTTTGAGCAGGTAGCGCTCCAGTTTGCGGTACAGCATGACGTAGGGGTCCAGCTCGTCTTCGTCCAGCTGGCCGGCAAAGATCGCCTGCTTGAAATCCAGGCTCAGACAACGCACCTGCGGGTGCTCGCTGGAGTAGACCTCGGTCAGCAGCAACTTGAGCACCGACTTGTAGGGCGAGTCGATCCCCTTGAATAGCTGCCAGAGACCGGCGCCGACAAACTCGCCGGCGGGGATGTTGGCGACATGGCCGAAGTTCAGGCTGTCTGCGGTCTTGATAAAGCGCTTGGTAATCAGCTGTTCGGTGTAGTGCGCGTAGCGCGCCTCCTCATACACCGGAACCAGCCACCACAGGGGATAGCGGCCGCCAAGCAGGATGGCGGTCCGGTAGAACTCATCCAGCAGCAGGTAATGCTGAGTGCTGCCGCAATCCTCGATGCCGAGGGTATTGTCGCGCGCGCCCTGAGCAAAACTGGTCGGGTCGACCAGATGAAAGTGGGCCTCGCAGTTCTGGGTGTCTGCCCAATCCGTGATGGCCTGGCATTTGCGACTCAGCTCGTCGCGCTGGGCGGCAGACAGGTCGGGGTTGTGGCAGACCCAGATATCGAGGTCGCTTTGGTCAGACTGGCCAATGGTGCCGCCGCTGCCCATCAGGTACAGCCCCTGAATCTGCGGGGTGAAACCGGCTGGGTGGCGGCGATATTGGAAGCTGCGAGTCAGGCTTTGGGCGACCTGAAGACTGGCGGTTTCCGGTTCGAAACCGGCCAGCCCGCAGGGCGTATCGCGGGAGACGAAGCCCGGCAGCAGTGGATAGTTGACGTCAAACAGCAGCGGAATCAGCTGCAGGACGTTGTATTGTCGTGTCGGCAGAGTTTGCAGAACCCGGCGCAGGCGGGTGGCGTTGACCGCCATGAAGCGCTTGCGCAAGGTATTCAGAGCCTTGCGATCGATACCTTCTTCGATGCGTGGCTGGATCTCGCCGTGCGACTGCATGGGGGTGGTCAGGACTCCGCGGTACGTAAGATGGTCAGCAAGGTTTGGCTGTGTTCAGCGGCGTCCAGACCGAGGCTGGTCAGATACCCGCCGTCGTGCTGGGTGATCAGGCCCTTGGTGAACAGCCGCTCTGCTGCTGCTACGGTTGTTGGATCGGCATCGTGGCTGTGAATCTTGAGTCCTTCCTGCGAATTGGACAGGTTGAACTGGCTGAGCAGGTTGATTTCGATGATCTCTTCGGGTGTCAGCATTGCGTGAGCCTCTTTTCGGGTTTGCAATCAGTCTAGCCGGGTGTCGTTAACGGCGCATTCAGAGCCCTGATGACACTGGCGAATTATCACCGGAACAGGTACAAAACAGGCCGCGTCACGGTGTCGCCCCGTCCGTCTAACAATGGAGAACAACAGGATGATCAGACTACACGGCTTTGCAGCCAGCAACTACTTCAACATGGTCAAGCTCGCGCTCCTGGAAAAGGGCGTCGAGTTTGAATTCGTCAGCGTACATGGCAGCCAGGATCCCGAGTTTCTGGCCAAGAGCCCGCGTGGCAAGGTGCCGGTGCTGGAGACTGAGCAGGGCTTTCTGAATGAAACCTTCGTGATCCTTGAATATCTTGAAGAAACCCAGGGTGGCAAGGCGCTGCTGCCGAGCGATCCGTACCAGCGAGGTGTGGTGCGCGCACTGGCCAAGGAGATCGAGCTGTACATCGAACTGCCGGCCCGCTCCTGCTTCATGGAAGTGTTTTTTGGCGGCAAGGTGGATCAGGCAATCAAGGACAAGGCCCGCGTTGAACTGCTGGCTGGCGTTGCCACGCTGGCGCGCCACGGCCGTTTCGCGCCGTACGTCGCTGGCAGCGAGATGACTATCGCGGATCTGTACTTCCTCTACAGCTTTGAGCTGGCTTGCACTGTTGCGCAGAAACTGTTCGATATCGATCTGAAGGCCGAGTTGCCGCAGGGCGTGGCGCTGCTGGAGCTGTTGGCGCAGAACCCGAATGTACAGAGCGTGGCGGCTGATCGCGACGCCGAGCTGGCAGCTTTCATCGCCTCGATCCGCGCTTCGCGCGGCTGATCGGTTCCCAGCGGGCAGTCTGGTTGCCCGCTGCGTGCTGGCCCGTGTCGGGCACCTGGCATATCCTTTGCTGCATGAGCTGTATTGTCATGCAGCAGGATTCCAGGAGTGCTTATGTCCTTCCCCGATACCGATTTTCTCCGTGCACTGCCCAAGGCCGAGTTGCACATGCATCTGGAGGGCAGTCTCGAGCCCGAGCTGATGTTTGCCCTGGCCGAGCGCAACGGCATTACCCTGCCTTACGCCGACGTTGAAGCGCTGCGCGGCGCTTATGAGTTCAGCAATCTGCAGGACTTTCTCGATATTTATTACCAGGGCGCCGATGCCCTGCGCACCGAGCAGGACTTCTTTGATCTGACCTGGGCCTACCTGCAGCGCTGCGCTGCCGATGGTGTGGTGCATGTCGAGCCCTTCTTCGACCCGCAGACGCACACGGTGCGCGGTATCCCGATTGCGGTGCAACTGGCCGGTATCTCGCGGGCGCTGGCAGATGGGCAGGCCAAGCTGGGTATCAGCTCACGGCTGATTCTCAGCTTCTTGCGGCATCTCAGCGAAGACGATGCCATCGCCACGCTGGAAGAGGCCTTGCCGCTGCGCGAACACTTTGTCGCGGTGGGTCTGGACAGCTCCGAACAGGGCAATCCGCCGGACAAGTTCGAGCGGGTGTTCGCCATGGCCCGTGACGCCGGGCTGGCCTGCGTTGCTCACGCCGGTGAGGAAGGCCCTGCAGAGTACATCGTGCAGGCGCTGGATTTGCTCAAGGTGGTGCGAATCGACCATGGCGTGCGCTGCGTCGAGAGCCCGGAACTGGTGCAGCGGCTGATAGCCGAGCAGATGCCGCTGACCGTTTGCCCGCTGTCCAATACCCGGCTGAAGGTGTTTGCCGATATGCGCGAGCACAACATCCTGCAACTGCTGGAGCAGGGCGTTAAGGTCACCATCAACTCGGATGACCCGGCCTATTTCGGTGGTTACTTGCTGGCGAACTTTGTGGCGGTGCGCGACGCGCTGAACATGAGCCGCGAGCAGGCTGTGGCGCTGGCGCGTAACAGCATTACCGCGAGTCTGCTGAGCGAGGCCGAGCAGGCCCAGTGGCTGGCAAAACTGGCCGAGGCGGCCTGAGGCGGGAGCGGGGCACGGCTGGCCGTGCCCCGACTTGGTCAATCAGTCGAGCATGTCCTTGAAGCGCTCATCCTTGCGGAAGGTCAGGGCCTTGCTGAAGCCAGGCACCTGAATCTGCGCGTCGCTGATCTGGATCGCTGACTCGTCGATCATGTTCTGACCGAAGTTGTAGATGATATCCAGCTGGCCCTTGAGTGCGCGCTGGTTGTAAGCCTCGGCCGCGGCGCGGGTCTGCTCGCGGCGCTGTTGCCAGGCCTCGAACGCCTGCTCGCCGTAGCGTTTCTTCAGCATCCGCTCGACCACCGTGGGCGCCAGTACCACCGCGCTGGCGTTGTTGCCGCCAAACCCCTTGGAGTTGATGAAGCCCACTTCCAGTGGCAGCTGGCTGCGGTCGATATCGCGCGTGCTGATCAGCAGGCGCTGCTGGTGCACGTCTTCGGCGACCTGGTCGATGGTCTTGATGCCCGGGATGATCTGGTACTTGAAGCTGCCGAGGGTCGCGGCCAGCTGGTCGGCACTGGCGCTGGCCAGCGAGTGGCCGACGTAGGCCTTTACTGCTGCAACCGGCCAGCTGCTGATGCCGAAGGCCTCGGCCACGCGGTCGAGAATTTCCGACTCGGTGACCCGGTTGGCCGGGGTGCTGGAGCCGTGCGCCTGAATGAAGCTGCGCTGTTGCACCGCTTCCGGGCCAACGATCTGCATGGCGGCGTAGACCGCTTTGGCCATGGTCAGATAGTTGCCGGGGCCTGGCGCGGAAATCGACTTCTTGAAGCCGTCGGCGTTGATGAATACGTCCGGTACTGCACCGTGAATATCGGCGCCCAGCTCCATCGCCAGCGCGTCGTCCATCAGCACGAAAAACTGGCCGGATTCGGCGAGGGTGAAGCCGCAGTTGTCGCTGAATGGGCGGCTGGCGCGGCGGAAATCGACCTCGTCGATGCCGCCGATCTGGCGCAGTCCGTCCTCTGTGGCCAGCGCGCCCATTGCGCCGTAGCCCTCGATGCACTCCTGGGTAATTGGCGCTTCCCCGTTACCGACCAGCACCACGCGGGCACGGCCGCTGGTGATCATGTCGCTGCCTTTTTGCAGGTTGTAGAGGAAGCTGGCGCAGGCGCCGGTGATCGCGCCGGTGGTGCCGACGCTGCCGAGGATGTAGGCGTTGATAAAGTCGGCCGGCATGCTGTTCAGGCCTAGCGCGAGTTGCTTGGCGCTGACCCGGCCACCCTTCAGACGCGACTGCATCAGGCCGCCGAAACTGTTCTCGTCGAGCTGACTCATGGCGCTGCTGGCGAATACCGCCACTTCATCGGGTTCAACGCTGTTGGCAATGGTCTGCCAGTCGATGCCGACCGAGCGCAGCGCGTCGGTTGCCGCGACGATGGTCAGCTGCAGGCCGCGTGGGTGGAAACGCGAGGCATACAGCTCGCCGGGTTCCAGCCCTGAGGGAAGTTGACCGGCAGACTTGACCGGCAGGGCGCGAAAGCTGTCGATCTTGAGGTCGCAGCCGTCATAGACGGTCACCATGACCTCGGTGTCGTTCAGCGGCTCAACCACCCAGTCGCTCGGCAGCGGCTCGGGCAGCTGCTTGTTCAGGGTGATGAAGGAGAATGGCTTGCCGGCCTCGCCGGTGACGGTCAGGTTCTTCTGCCAGTGCGCTGCGTCGACGTCCAGATAGCGCTTCTCGATGCGTCGTACCAGGGTGCTGTCGAGGATCTGCTGACCGAAGCGCTGCTCAATATCGGCGGCGCTCAACGGTTGGCCGTCGGCGTCCAGGTACTGGTCATTTTCGACCGTCACCAGTTTCATCAGGGCGGCCAGGCCCGCGAGGGTCTCTTGCCGTTCGGCGGCGGGCAGGGACTCGATCACCATGCGGCGGAAGCCGTGGTGGAATGAGCTGCGGCCGGCGGCGTTGTAGCCGCCGAAGCCGACGATGACCGGTAAACGCGACATCAGACTGGACTCCTGGCTGTGTCCTGGGCTCCTGCAACAGGGGCGTAACCGGGCGCTGTTTGGCTATTGAAAGCCGCTGCCCGATCAATGGGACGATTGGATTGTTGGTTTCGATGTCAGTGCTGACGAGAAATGTAACTGGCTGGTCACGTTTAGACCAATGTGTTTTTGTAATCGGGGCCTGCTGACGCTTACTGGCTGTACTCCGCAGCGTCGAGGATTCGCTGGATGTCGCCGCGCTCTTCCAGTGTGTGCAGGGCTTTGTCCAGGCGGTCGCGCAATGCCTGCGCGTCGGGATGAGCGCGTGACACAAACAGGTAGACATTCATGCGCAGCAGCGGGTCACTCGCAACGCTGTTTTCTGGCAGGGAGCGCAGCAGGCTGTGCATTGGGCCGTCGTAGTTGATCAGGTAGGGGGCACGGTCGTGCAGCAGCATCTGCAAGGCCGCTGCGTGGTTGGTGGCTGGGGCAATTTCGATCTGCGCTTGGGGTGCGCGCAGCTGCTCGCCGAGTGCCCCGTAGCTGTAGGCGCCGATCAGGATCACGCTGCTGCCGGCAAAGTCCGATAGCGTGCTGATCGCGGGTTGGGGTGGTTTGCGGTAGACGTTCAGAGCCAGATTAAATACCGGAATGCTGCCTTGCAGGGCGCCGGCGAGCATGCCGGGGTGGCCATCGCCTGCCATGGAAACGGTGGTCTGTCCGTGCTGCAGGCGGCTGTACAGCCGCGCGGCGGGGTAGCCGCGGACGACATAGGGGAGGTTTGCCTCGGCGAAGAGCGCGGCAGCGAGATCCAGTACCGGGCCAGAGGGCGCGCCGTTTGCGTCCAGCTGGAAGTACGGCGGGAAGTCGGCCAGCGCGAACTCCAGCGGCGCGGGCTCCTGCGCGCGGACGCCCAGTGCCGTCAGAGACAGTACGGTCAGGCTGGCAAGTATAGAAATAAGCTTTCGCACGGTTGCTCCCGCAATATCCATATCGCCCCCTCAACCTAGGTCGTGGGGGGCGGTACGTCAACCGTGCGGGGTGCGGATCAACTGGCCGGTTCGTAGATTACATACACCTTGCGGGTGCGCTCGCGTACTTCCCAGCTGCCGCTGAAGCCGGCGGGGATGACAAAGCGATCGCCGGTGCGCAGCACCCGGCTGTTGCCGTCAGCGTCATGCAGTACGGACTCGCCTTCAAGGATCTCGCAGTACTCGTGCTCGCTGTAGCTGACGGTCCAGTGGCCGGGTTCGGCTTCCCAGATACCGGTGCTGAATTGCCCGTCCGGGCTGCTGTAGTGATTGCGCACGTTCTGCGCCGGATCACCGCTGATGATCTTGGCCGCGTCCGGGCGGTAGTGTTCAGCCGGGGTCGCGGCGCTGGCGAAATCGATGATGCTGGAAATGCTCATGGGACTGTTCCCTGTAAGGTGATGGCTGCCGGCGTTTCCGACGGCAGCCGGACAAACTCAGGCAGTGCGGCGAATGACGGTGGCGAGGGTATCGACCAGACGATCCAGCTCGGCCTTTTCCACGGTCAACGGTGGCGACATGGCGATGATATCGCCGCTGCAGCGCACCATCGCACCTTCCCAGAAACAGCCGTCGAACACCTCGTAGCCGCGTGTGCCGGGCGCGTCCGGACGGCTGGCCAGGTGCACGGCGCCAACCAGGCCGGTATTGCGGATGTCGATCACGTTCGGCAGGTCGCGCAGGCTGTGCAACGCATCGGCCCAGTAATCTTCCAGCTCGGCGGCGCGGGTGAGCAGTTGCTCGTTGGCGTAGATGTCGAGGGTTGCCAGCGCGGCGGCGGCAGCGACCGGGTGACCGGAGTAGGTATAGCCGTGGAAGAACTCGATCAGCCCCTGCGGGCCCTGCATGAAGGCGTCGTGAATGTGCTGGGCAACGAACACGGCGCCCATCGGGATGGCGCCGTTCGTCAGGCCCTTGGCAGTGGTGATGATATCCGGCGTGACGCCCCAGCGCTGGGAAGCGAAGGGGGCCCCGACCCGGCCATAACCGGTGATGACCTCATCAAAGATCAGCAGGATGCCGTGCTTGCTGGTGATTTCGCGCAGACGTTGCAGGTAGCCCTGCGACGGCAGGATCACGCCCGCCGACCCTGACATGGGCTCGACGATGACGGCGGCGATATTCTCGGCGCCGTGCAGGGTAACCAGTGCTTCCAGCGCTTCGGCCCGCTCAATACCAAAGGTCGGCAGCCCCTTGGTGAAGGCGTTGCGTTCTAGATCCAGCGTATGCGGCAGGTGGTCGACACCCGGCAGCTGCGGGATAAAGGCCTTGCGATTATTGGCCATGCCGCCAACCGAAACACCGCCGAACCCAACACCGTGATAACCCAGTTCGCGACCGATCAGCCGGGTACGTGTGCCTTGGCCGATGGCGCGTTGATAACCCAGTGCAATCTTCAGCGCGGTATCGACCGACTCGGACCCCGAGTTAGTGAAGAACACCCGGTTCAGGCCTGCCGGGGCGAGTTCACTCAGGCGCTCGGCCAGCTGGAACGGCAGTGGGTGACCCATCTGAAAGGTCGGGGCGAAATCCATTTGCTGGATCTGGCGGCTGACGGCTTCGGAAATCTCGCGGCGACCGTGACCCGCATTGCAGCACCAAAGCCCCGAGGTACCGTCGAGCACCTGGCGCCCTTCGACGTCGGTGTAGTAGACACCGGACGCGCTGGCCAGCAGTCGGGGCTTGGCCTTGTACTGACGATTGGCGGTAAAGGGCATCCAGAACGGATCGAGGCTGAGGTCCTGGGCGGGGGTCGGGTGCTGCAAGCTGGTCATGGTGCGTTCCTGGCTGGGTGGCGGAAAAGACGAACTGCAACGTCATCGTCGGAAGGGATGGGCGGTGGCGCTGATGCGAGAAAGTCTATGTCAAAAATAACAAACGTCAAAGGGGCGTTTAGCGAAACAGAGCGGTTCTTTTTTCATCGTTTGTCAAAAATATTGAATTATTCCCGCGGACTGAATTACTGTTGCCGGGATTTCAATTCCCTTCAGCGCAACAGCAGCGAGGAGCAGAACATGAGCAAGGCAGTCAGTCGGCAGGACTGGGAGCAGCGCGCGGCCGCGCTGCAGATTCAGGGTCAGGCGTTTGTGGCTGGCCAATATCAGCCGGCGGTCAGCGGCGAGACCTTTGACTGTATCTCACCGATCGACGGTCGGGTACTCGCGCAGATCGCCAGCTGCGATCAGGCCGATGCTGATCTGGCAGTGGCCAATGCCCGTGCGGTGTTCGACAGCGGCGTCTGGTCACGCAAGGCGCCGGTGCAGCGTAAGCGCATCATGCAGCGTTTTGCCGACCTGATCGAACAGCATTGCGAAGAACTGGCGCTGCTGGAAACCCTCGACATGGGCAAGCCGATCGGCGATTCCATGGCGGTGGATATTACCGGTGCAGCGCGCTCGATCCGCTGGAGTGCCGAGGCAATCGATAAGGTCTACGACGAAGTGGCGCCGACTGCCCACGACGAACTGGGCCTGATCACCCGCGAGCCGGTCGGTGTGGTTGCGGCCATTGTGCCGTGGAACTTCCCGCTGCTGATGGCCAGCTGGAAACTGGGCCCGGCGCTGGCAACCGGTAACTCGGTAGTCCTGAAACCGTCGGAGAAGTCTCCTTTGACCGCTATCCGTGTGGCTGCCCTGGCCGTTGAGGCCGGTATCCCGGCGGGCGTGCTGAACGTGCTGCCTGGCTATGGCCATACCGTCGGCAAGGCGCTGGCGCTGCACATGGATGTCGATACGCTGGTGTTCACCGGCTCCACCCGCGTTGCCAAGCAGCTGATGATTTACGCCGGCGAGTCGAATATGAAGCGCGTCTGGCTGGAGGCCGGCGGCAAGAGCCCGAACGTGGTCTTCGCCGATGCGCCGGATCTGGATGCGGCTGCTGAAGCCGCCGCCAGCGCCATCGCCTACAACCAGGGTGAGGTCTGCACCGCCGGTTCGCGTCTGCTGGTGGAAGAGTCGATTCGCGAGGAATTCGTCGGCAAGGTCGTCGAGGCGCTGAAGCGCAGCTGGGCGCCGGGCCATCCGCTGGACCCGAATACCAGCGTCGGCGCGCTGGTCGATACCATCCAGATCGAAACCGTGCTGCGCTACATCGATACCGGCCACGCCGACGGCGCGACCCTGAAGCTCGGCGGCAAGCGCGTGATGGAAGAAACCGGTGGCCTGTTCGTCGAGCCGACTGTATTCGACGGCGTAACCAACAGCATGCGCATCGCCCGCGAGGAAATCTTCGGGCCGGTGCTGTCGGTCATCGGCTTCAGCAGCTTCGACGAAGCCATGCAGATCGCCAACGACACCATCTACGGTCTGGCCGCAGCGGTCTGGACCAGCGATCTGTCCAAGGCCCATCGTGCGGCGCGTACCCTGCGTGCCGGGAGTGTCTGGGTCAACCAGTATGACGGTGGCGACATGACGGCGCCGTTCGGTGGCTTCAAGCAGTCCGGTAACGGTCGCGACAAGTCCCTGCATGCGTTCGACAAGTACACCGAACTGAAGGCGACCTGGATCAAACTCTGATCCGATCTCAAACCTGAGTAGACCAGGGCGGCCGCAAGGCCGCCCTGTGCTTTGTGCAGAGCGTATCGATGAACTGGAGAACCTACGCGGTTGTTACCGCCTCGGTGGTGATCGTCGGGCTGGCGCTGGGTGTCACCCTGCCGCTGGTGTCGCTGCGCCTGCACGAATGGGGTTACAGCACCTTTGCCATCGGCATCATGGCGGGGATGCCTGCGGTCGGTATTGTGCTTGGCTCGCGCTTGAGCGGTCGCTTGGCTGGGCGTATTGGCTCCGAGAACACCCTGCGTTTGGTCATGGCCTGCAGTGCGGTGTCGGTGGCGCTGCTGGCGATCTGGCCGAGCTACCCGGTTTGGCTGCTGCTGCGGCTGGTGCTGGGTATCTCGTTGACGGTGACCTTCATCCTTGGCGAAAGCTGGATCAACCAGATCGTGCCGGATCGTCTGCGTGGCCGGTTGGTGGCGGTGTACGGCAGCGGCTTTGCGCTCAGTCAGCTGTGTGGCCCGCTGCTGCTGGGTTTCATTGGCACCGAGGCCGATAGCGGCTTTTGGCTGGCGACGGGGCTGCTGGTGTTTGGCGGTCTGATGCTGATGACCGTCTCGGGCGCACCGGTGGTGGACGCGGCGGCGGCTGATGGGCGCGGCTTGCGTAAATTTGTCCGCCAGCTGCCAGCGATTGCCTGGGCGATGGTGCTGTTTGCCGGGTTTGAAACCATGACCCTGACGTTGCTGCCGGTCTACCTGATTCGCGAGGGCTTCGCCCAGCAGTTGGCACTGGTCATGGTCAGCACCGTGGTGGTCGGCGATGCGGTATTGCAGGTGCCGGTCGGTGCGTTGGCAGACCGTATCTCGCGCACGGCGCTGTTCAAGTTCTGCGGACTGATATTGCTGCTAAGCAGTATTGCGTTGCCGCTGGTGCTGCACACGGTGCTGATCTGGCCGGTGCTGGTGCTGTTTGGTGCCAGCGCCGGTGCGCTCTATACCCTGTCGATCATTCTGGTTGGGCAGCGTTACCGGGATGATGAACTGGTGCGCGCCAACGCCCATATCGCCATGCTCTGGGGGCTTGGCTGCCTGCTTGGGCCGATGCTGACCGGTGCAGTGAGCGAGTGGCTGACCGGCCACGCGCTGCCGATCATGATGGCGATTGCCGCGTTGATCTTCGTGCTGCTGGCGCGCCGGCCCGGTGCTTTTGACGCGGTCAGCATTGACCGCGCCTAGTGGTCAGTCCCAGCGGTACGCGACGTCCAGACCGATCAGCCAGTTCCGCTCCGGTGCCGGTTCGTAGTAGCGGGCGCCGGCGCCGTTGACGATCAATGAGCCGATGTACTCGCGGTCGGCGAGGTTGTCGATGCGGGCGAACGGTTCCAGCGCCCATCCGCCGAACTGCTTGCGATAGCTGGCGCGCCAGTTGAACGCGGCGTAGCCAGGCGCCTCTGCGCTGTTATCGTCGTTGGCATAGCGGTGGCTCAGGCTCTGCATTTCCAGCGCGGTGCTAAAGCCCTCGGTCGGCTGCCATGCCAGTTCGGCGTACAGGCTGTGGCGCGGTATGCCCGGCAGGCGCTTGCCGGCCAGGTCATCGCCGTTACCGTTGACGTAGCGGTCAAAGCGGGCGTCCAGCCAGGTGTAGGCCAGATAGCCCGTCAGGTTCGAGGTGAGCTGTTGTTCGATGCTCAGCTCAATGCCGCGGCGGGTCGACTTGCCGGCGTTGGCGTAGGTCGAGCGGTCGGTGTTGAGCTGCGGTTCACCGGTGACGATTTCATCGTCGACGCGGGTGTAGAACAGTGCCATGTCCAATTGCGTTTGGTCGCGGCGCAGCTTGAAGCCGACCTCAGCGTTGTCGGACTCGCTCGGCCGCAGGTCGAAGTTCAGGCCGCTGCCGTTCGGGCGGTAGGCCAGTTCCTGCGCCGTCGGTGTTTCGAAGCCCTGGCCGATGGCGCCGTAGAGGCTGATCTCGGGTGTCCACTGGTAGCTCAAACCCAGCGCCGGGCTGGTCTGGTCGTAGCGAACCGAGCCACTGTCGTCCTGACCATCGACGAAGTAGTCGTCGTCGGAGTCGAATTTGACCTTGCTGTAGCGCGCACCGGCGGTGAGGCTCCAGCGCGGCGCCAGCTCCCAGGTGCTGATCAGGTAGGCTTCGCGACTCTCCACCCGATTGAATTCGTCACGTTGCAGGTTGCCTTTGCTGCCGAACTGGTTGACGAAGCCCTTGCGGCCTTCGCCCTGATAGTTCCAGCTCAAGCCCGCGGCCAGCGTGACCGGCAGATCAAACAGGGTGGAGTCGCGCTGCCAGCCCAGCTCGCTGCCGCCGAAGCGCCGATCCAGTTCGATCACGCCCCCGCCGGAGAACTGCGAGTTGCCGGGAAAGGCCAGAAACTGCTGCACGTCACGTTCGCCGCCGTAGACCATCACCGTTACTTGGTCATCGTTGGCGAGGCGGCGTTGGTAGTTCATCCCCAGCTGCTGGTGACTGACACTCTTGCGGGTGTCAAAGCGCTCGGCCTGGGCGACGGCCTGCTGGCGGTCGCTGGCCAGCGCGGCGGCAGTCAGCCCGAGCGGGTCCTGGGTGTCCGGCTGGTCCAGCGCGCTGAACAGCAGGGTCAGGCTGGAGGCATCATCGATATCCCAGCCCAAGCGCAGATTGGCCATGTCGCGGCGGGTTTCGCTGTGGTCGCGATAGCCGTCGGTTTCCAGCCGGGAAACGTTGGCAGCAACATTGAGGTCGCCATATTGGGCACCGTACTTCAGGCGTTCACGCCAGAGACCGTCGCTGCCAATGCTGCTGCGACTGCTCAGGGTCGGGTAGAAGCTGCCCTCGCTGCTGAAGCCCTGAATGATGCCGCCAGAGGCATTGCCATAGAGGCTGCTGAGTGGGCCACGCAGCACTTCAATGCGCTGCAGGTTGTCGAGGTCGAACAGGGCTGGCTGTCCCTGACCGTCGGGCATGGTCAGCGGGATACCATCCTGCAGCAGGCGTACACCGCGCACACCGAACTGGGCGCGGGCGCCAAAACCGCGGGATGAGATCTGCACATCCTGGGCGTAGTTCTGACGGTTCAGGGCAAGCAGGCCCGGCACCCGTTGCAGCGGCTCGGACAGGTTGGCGCCGAGGTTGGCTGACGACAGGTCGTCGGCAAATAGGGTGCTGCGGGCCAGCGGCAGAGTCAGATCGCGGCTGTCATCGCTGGCGCCGAGTACCGTCTGGGTCGGGAGCTGGAGGCTTGCAGTGGCGCTGTACGCGCTGCTGGCCGTGCACAGCAGCGCGCTGCTGAGCATGGCCCGGATGGGAGTGAGCTTCATCGGGGCGGACTGTTTTTTATTGGGTGTATTTCGCCGTTCTGGCGGTGCGCAGCAGCAGTCTATCAGGGCGAGTGCGCGGGAGCAGCTGTGCCGGAGGGGGGGATTTGGGGGGGGAGTGCAGTGTAAAAATACTTTGAAGTAAAAGTATTATACGTGTAGTCTTGCGCGTTATTCGTTTTGCTCAGAGAAGGTCTCTTGTTCTTGCTGTAAGTTTTAGCCAGCAAGGCACCTTCGTTGTCGGGAGGTATCAACGTCATGCATATGATGCACGATCTTTATCTGGCACTGCGCCGTTTGCAGCGCGCCAGCGAGATTCACGCCAAGCGTCTTGGTCGCCATAGCGGGCTGACGCCGATTCAGTTGCTGATTCTGCACAGCATCAAGGCCATGGGTGAAAGCACCCTGGGGGATCTGGCGCGGCAGGTAAGTGTATCGCAGGCAACGCTCAGCACCATCATTGATCGTCTGGAAAGTCGTGATTTATTGCACCGGGTGCGCAGCACCAGCGACAAGCGCAAGGTTCATCTGGCGCTGACCGAGAAGGGGCTGGCGGCCATCCAGGCCGAGCCTGCGCTTCTGCCATCGGCTTTTCTTGAGCGTTTTGGTCAGTTGGCGGATTGGGAGCAACTGATGTTGCTGGCCAGTCTGCAACGGGTCGCGGGCCTGCTCGAAGAAGGTCAGCAGGTGCGTCCCGAGTTGTTTGACGGCGAGTCCGCCGCCTGATTCCGATGCCCGGTTCTCGGGCATCCGTTTTCCTCCGCATTTTTCTTGGTTCGGGTATTGCCTGCGCGCGCTTGCACGCTTAGCATGTTTGAAATATCAAACAAGGCTGTTTTAAATGCGTTACGACAGCCGAGGCTACCCCTGCTACGAGGAATTATCGGATGGAACTGCACTGCCCTGACCTGTTTCGCCAGCAAGCCTTTGTCGCCGGTCACTGGTGCGAGGCCGACAAGGGCGCGCGTACCGAGATCGCCAATCCTGCGACCCATGAGCGGCTCGGTAGCGTGCCGAACATGGGCGGTGAAGAAACCCGTCGTGCGATTGAAGCAGCGCGTGAGGCGCAGCAGCAGTGGCGCCAGCGTACCGCCAAGGAGCGAGCTCAGGTTCTGCGCAAGTGGTTCGAGCTGATGATGCAGAACCAGGAAGATCTGGCGCGCATCATGACCGCAGAGCAGGGCAAGCCGCTGGCTGAAGCACGTGGTGAAGTGGCGTATGCCGCCTCCTTCCTGGAATGGTTCGCGGAAGAGGCCAAGCGCGTCTACGGCGACGTGATTCCGGGCCATCAGGCTGACAAGCGCATTCTGGTCCAGAAAGAACCGGTTGGTGTGACCGCCGCGATCACGCCCTGGAACTTCCCCGCCGCGATGATTACCCGCAAGGTCGGTCCGGCACTGGCGGCTGGCTGTGCGATGGTACTCAAACCCGCTCCGCAAACCCCGTTCTCTGCGCTGGCTCTCGCCCATCTGGCCGAGCAGGCCGGTCTGCCCGCGGGTCTGTTCAGCGTGGTAACTGCGGATGTTGATCGCTCCCGTGAAGTGGGGGATGAGCTGTGCAGCAACCCGGTGGTTCGCAAACTGTCGTTTACCGGATCCACTGGTGTCGGCATCAAGCTGATGGAGCAGTGCGCACCGACGCTCAAGAAGCTGTCGCTGGAGCTGGGCGGCAACGCGCCGTTCATCGTGTTCGACGATGCCGACCTGGACGCGGCGGTTGAAGGGGCGATGATCTCCAAGTACCGCAACGCTGGTCAGACCTGCGTCTGCGCCAACCGTATCTACGTACAAGATTCCGTCTACGATGCCTTCGCGGCCAAGCTGGCCGACGCTGTCGCCAAGCTGAAGGTCGGTGACGGTACCGAGGCAGGTATAACCACCGGCCCGCTGATCGACGCCCGCGCCGTGGAGAAGGTTCAGCGTCATCTCAAGGATGCGACCGACAAGGGTGCCAAGGTCATCGCTGGTGGCAAACCGCATGAACTGGGCGGCTTCTTCTTCGAGCCGACGATTCTGACCGGCGTTGACAGCAGCATGGCCGTGGCCCGTGAGGAGACCTTCGGCCCGCTGGCGCCGCTGTTCCGCTTCAGCGACGAGGCTGATGTGGTCCGTCAGGCCAATGACACCGAATTCGGTCTGGCTGCCTACTTCTACGCCCGTGATCTGAGCCGTGTTTTCCGCGTTGCCGAGGCGCTGGAGTACGGCATGGTCGGCATCAACACCGGTTTGATCTCAACCGAGGTCGCGCCGTTCGGCGGTATGAAGGCGTCGGGCCTGGGCCGTGAAGGTTCCAAGTACGGCATCGAAGAATACGTCGAAATCAAATACCTCTGTCTGGGCGGCATCTGAGCCACCCGTTTGCAACAACCCGACGGGGAGCCCCTTGCTCCCCTATTTTTCCGCGAGGCGGTTATGAGCAAGACCAACGAGTCCCTGATGCAGCGGCGGCAGAACGCTGTTGCGCGTGGTGTAAGCCAGATTCATCCGATTGTGGTGCAGCGTGCCGAGAACGCGACCGTCTGGGATGTGGAAGGCCGACAGTACATCGACTTTGCCGGCGGTATTGCCGTACTCAATACCGGCCACCGTCACCCGAAGGTGATGGACGCCGTGCGTCGTCAGCTGGACCAGTTCACCCACACCTGCTTTCAGGTGCTGGCGTATGAGCCCTATATCGCCCTGTGCGAGCGCCTGAACGAGATGGTGCCCGGTGACTTTGCCAAGAAGACTCTGCTGGTGACCACCGGCTCCGAGGCGCTGGAAAACGCGGTGAAGATCGCGCGCGCAGCGACCGGTCGCGCCGGAGTGATTGCCTTCACCGGCGGCTACCACGGCCGCACCATGATGACCCTGTCGATGACCGGCAAGGTCGCACCCTATTCGGCGGGTATGGGCCTGATGCCGGGCGGCGTGTATCGCGCCCAGTTCCCGTGTCCACTGCACGGCGTCAGCGATGATGACGCGCTTGCCAGCATCGAGCGGATCTTCAAGAACGACGCTCAGCCGCAGGATATCGCCGCCATTGTCATCGAGCCGGTTCAGGGTGAGGGTGGTTTCTATGTTGCCAGCCCGGCCTTCATGCAGCGCCTGCGCGCGCTCTGTGACCAGCACGGCATCATGCTGGTGGCGGACGAAGTGCAGACCGGCGCTGGCCGTACCGGTACCTTCTTCGCCATGGAGCAGATGGGCGTTGCAGCTGATCTGACCACCTTCGCCAAGTCGATTGCCGGTGGTTTTCCGGTGGCGGGCGTGTGCGGCCGAGCGGAGGTGATGGATGCCATCGCCCCCGGCGGTCTTGGCGGCACCTACGCTGGCAGCCCGCTGGCCTGCGCTGCTGCGCTGGCGGTGATGGATGTGTTCGAGGAAGAAAACCTGCTGGCCCGCAGCCGGACTGTGGGCGAGATCCTCACGGCCCGACTGAACGCGCTGGCGGCAGACGACAAGCGCATCGGTGATGTTCGCGGTCTGGGCGCGATGGTTGCCTGCGAGCTGTTTACCGCTGACGGTGCGCCGGATGCCGAACTGACCGGCCGTATTGTTGCCGCCGCACGGGACAAGGGTCTGATCCTGCTGTCCTGTGGTCAGTACGGCAACGTGATCCGCATTCTGGTGCCGCTGACTGCGACCGATGTCGAATTGCAGGCCGGGATGGATATCATTGCGGAGTGTTTTGCCGAGCAGCAATGACGACTCCGGTGCGGTGGGCTCAGAAGGTTGAGAGCCCGCTCGCTTCCATAAAGCGGTAAACCACATAGCGCCAACGGCTGTGATCTGCAAAGTCTGCGTAGGGCAGGCTGTAGATTGCACCGTTGGCGTTTTGCCATTCGCGCTCGAAGTCGGCGCGTTGGGCGCTGATCTGTTCATCATCGCGGCGGCTGACCAGTCGCACGCTGGTTTCCAGATTGAGGTCGTGCAGGTTGCGCCGGGTGAAGTTGGCAGAGCCCGCGATCAGCTCGGCGCTGCCGTCGGCCCGTTCCAGTCGTACCCACTTGCGATGGCACTGCTCGCCGAAGGTCGCGCACCAACGCACCGGGATACCGGCCTCGTGCAGGTCCCAGGCGGCCTGGCGGTTGGGAATACCGTTCTTTTCGCGGCCGAACGCGTCGCGATTGGGGTCGAGCATCGCGCGCACCGTTACCCCGCGCTGGTGAGCGGCGATCAGCGCTTCGATGATCGGCCGCGAGGACAGGTAAAACACCTCAACGTCCAACTGTTCGTTGCTCTGCGCTGAGTTGATCAACTGCAGCAGGCCGCGCTCAATGGCGCCTTCGGTCAGCACCTGCAGTTGATTGCCGTCGGCTGGTGCGGGGTCAGGTGCGGGTGCCTCTGGCCACTTCAACGCCGGCAGATAACCGGACATCAGCGCCACCGCGCGCTCGGTCTGCAACAGATCGAGCGCGGCCGCACCGCTGAACTGGACCGCGCTGTTGTCGTGACGGCTGCTGGCGTCGTGCGGATTCATTGAGGTGACCAGCGCCTTCCACTCGCTACCGGTGCCGATGACCAAGGTTTTGCGGTGGTTGGCACGGAAGTTCAGCAGGTGCAGATAGCTGCGCAGGGTGACCTTGCCCGGGCCAACCGGGTTCGGCAGCCAGCCGCCTTCGGTGTTGTTGCCCAGATAGCTGCAGCACAGGGTCCAGATGCCGGTCCACAGTGGATTGGACGCCGGCAGTTGGCTGAGGTCGGTCATGACCAGATCGACTCCGGCGGCGCGCAGTCGCTCGAAGTGCTCGGGCGCCAGACCGCCGTACAGCGTGTTGAACGGGTCGGTGATGACAATGACCGGCATCTGCGGATGCTGTTGGCGGGCCCTGATCAGCGCCTCGGTCAGCTCGGCGGAGAGCGGTCGATAGCTGTCGGTCCCGGCAAAGTCGTTGAACAAAAACATGTCGACCACCAGCAGCTCGCGGGCTTCGCTGATCAGCGCGAGCATATGATCCATGATTTGCTGCTGTACATGGCTGTTGCCCTGCGCGTCCTGCCAACTCTGATCAAACAGCAGTTTTACGTCGTCTGCCTGGCGCAGCGGCGTGCTGGCGGACAGGCCGGAGGGCATGGGGCGCCAGGCTGCGATCACGCAGGCGATGATGATTGCGGCTGCCAGTAGCAGAACGCCGAGACGGAGCAGGTTGCTTGTGAGCATGATGCGCATCGGTTGTGAGCAGGCATTCAGCCTGCCGAAGCGGGGGAGTTAATGCAATGGTAGGACCACCGGCGCGGGCGCGCCGGTGGTCGATCGATCAGGCCAGCTGGGCGCCGTCCTGTTTCGGGTTGGCGCCGAAGCGGTTTTCACCGGCGGTGCCTTCCAGGCACATGAAGATCAGCAGAGCGATGCCAATCACCGGAACCAGCGCGATCAGAATCCACCAGCCGCTGCGGTCAGTATCGTGCAGACGACGCACGGTAACGGCCAAGGACGGGATCAGCACCGCCAGGGCATAGATCCCACTTAGCACGAAGGTGCCGAGCATGCCATCGATAAAGCCGAGGACGAATGCGACGATGAAGTTGAAAAGAACAAACATCCAGTATTCTTTGCGGCGCGCGCGGCCCTGAAATACGGCGTATTGCTTGAGTACAGCGAGATACCAATCCATGAAGCGTCCTTCCTGTCTGTAGTCGTTTGGCAGAATAAAAGGGAGTGGATCGGCGGATTGGCTAGGCTCGGTGGCGAACATTCCTTGCGCGCGATGGTCATTCCCTTGCAGGCGGTGATGGCCGCCTGCTGGCATTAGAGACTGTTGCACCGTTTCGGGTCAACCGCCGGGGCCCGCCTGCGTGCTAACCTGTGACCGGGTTCCGGCTGAGTGCAAGTGTGATGCGTCGACGCGTCTCAATCATCCTGCTATTGGTGTTGTTGCTGATTCTGGCGGGCCTGCTGGGGCGCATCGCCGTTGTGCAGCAGCTGCAGCGCCTGGGCGTTGCCACGCTGGAGTGGTCGGGGCTTGGCTGGCAGGGCGGTGCGCTGACGCTGGAGCAGCTGCAGGTCGTCAGCGAGAACGGCAGCACCTATGATCTGCGGCGCCTGGCGCTGGCTCCCGGTTGGCGCTCCGGGCCGGTCCTCAAGCGCCTTGAGGTCGCTCAGCTGACCTTCAATCTCCCTGCGACAGCTGCTCCTGCCGCCGAGACCACCGAGTCGCCCATGCTGGTGTTCGGCGATGAGGCGCTCTGGCGCTCGCTGGCGCGCTGGGCGCCTGAGCGTATCGATGTGGCGCAGATCCGCGCGAGCTTGCCCTGCCGCGAAGGCCACTGCCGCTTGCTTGGCAGCTGGCGGCTGGCTACCGAGCATGCGGGCGAAGGCACTACCCTGCGCAGTCAACTGCTGCTGGACCTGGAAGGCCAGCAACTGAGTCTTGAACCGGAGCTGCGGCTGGACGCTGAGACGTTGGTTCTGCAGGCGGCGCTGGCCATCGACGGCGAACCCGCGGCGCAGCTCGACAGCCAGTGGCGCCAGACGCAAGAGTGGCAGGGCCGTCTGGCGGTGCCGCATTGGCCGCAGACGCCCTGGTTGTTTGGCTACCTGGGACGTTGGATGACCTTGGGTGCTCTGCCATTCGACCAGATACCGACCGCCGCTCAGGCTGACCTGAGCTGGCAGTTTCGGCCTCAGGCGCAGCCGAGCGAGGTGGAAGACTGGCTGCGCGGTGAGGTCGAATTGCGCGCCAATGTGCTGCTGCCAGAGCCTTGGTTGGTCGCGGGTCTCGGTTGGTTGAACGGCGAGCTGAACCTGCAAGTGAGTGGTGATCAGGGGCGCTGGGCGCTGCCTCAGGCGCAGTTGAGCCTTGATCTGAAACCGGAGCGACTGGCAGACCTGCCGACGGCCCTGCAGCCAGCGGAGGTAGCCCTGCAGGTGCAGCCCGCTGGCGAACAGCAGCTGGTGCTGGGGCAGCCGCTGGCGCTGCAGCTGTCCGCCTCTGCAGCCTTGCCAGGCGGTGGTACCGCCCAGTTGGATGGCCCGCTGCAGGTGCTGGGGTTTACTGACTGGCAGCTCAGCAGCGACGCCCTGCTCGTGCAACTGCAGCTGCCGCGACTGGACTTGCCCGAGTTGTCAGCGCGGGCGCTCAGGGCGCGTCTGCCGCTGCAGTTACAGGCCAATGCAGGCTCAGCGGAGGTCAAACTGAGTCGCACTGGCGAGCTCGCTTGGCAGCGACTGCAGCTGCCTTCCGCCGAGGCTGTGCTGCACAGCACCACGGTGCAGTTGGGCCGTCTGGCACTCAGCCTGCCGTTGGGCGATACCCCGTCGTTGGCGGCGACCGGCGAGTTGGCTGCCGAGGTCACTCGCATCGAACACTCCGAGTTAAAGCCTCAGCGCTGGTCTGCTTCCGCTGACTGGCGCTGGCAGGGCGGTGCGTTGGCGTGGCGGGGGCAACTGACTAACGCCTCCGGGTTGCAGTTCGATCATCAGCTTGATGCGGGCAGCGATGGCCGCTGGAAACTCAATGGCACGCTGGCGCCGATCTATTTCCGGGCCGGCAATCCGCTGGAGCAGACATTGGCCAGTTGGCCGGAGTTGCTGAGCCTGTCCAGCGGTCAGCTCACTGCGCAGCTGCAGGCCGAAGCGGCTGGCAAGGGTCTGAATGCTCGGCTGCAGGGGCAGTTGAGTGGGCTCAAGGGTATCTACGATCGTACCGAGTTCAGCGGTCTCACCGCGCCGCTGCAGGCGTCGCTTCGTGGCGAGCGCTTCTCGCTCGTCCTGCCGGACCTGCAGTTGACCGAGCTGAATGCCGGGATCCCGGCCGGACCACTGCGCGCCAGCCTGGAGTATCAGGGTTCGATAGCCAGTCCGGCGGCGGGGAAACTGGACGCCAAGCGGCTGGATCTGGCGCTGCTGGGAGGTGAGGTGGCGCTGACCCCGACGGTGCTCGACCTGGCGCAGCCCGAGCAGCGCGCCGAGTTGGTGCTGCAGGGGCTGGAACTGGGCCGGCTGTTCGAAGTCTACCCAACAGAGGGGCTCAGTGGTGGCGGCACTCTGGATGGTCGTCTGCCAGTGCTGCTGCGAGACGGTCAGCTGATTGTTGATCAGGGCGCGGTGGCCGCGCGTGCCCCCGGCGGTGTGCTCAGTTACCAGTCCGACAAGCTGCAGCGCCTGGCGGCGAGTAACCCGAGCATGCGTGAGCTGGCCGGAGCCCTGGAGGAATTTCACTACACTGTCTTGAGCAGTCAGGTAGATTTGGCCGAAGGTGGTGATCTGACGTTGGCGCTGCGCCTGCAGGGAAGTAATCCCGCGTTTCAGCAGGGGCGGCAGGTCAACCTGAACATCAACCTGCAAGAGAACATTCCGGCGTTGCTGGCCAGCTTGCAACTTAGCGGCAAGGTCAGCGACATCATTGAGCAACGGGTGCAGCAGTACCTGCTGAAACGGCGGGTGCAGCAACCCTGACGAGGAGCGCCTATGTACAGGCGAGGTCTGATGATCGCGGCAATGGCCGGCCTGCTGGCCGCCTGTGCCGGACCCACGGTGCAGCTGGCTGCGCCGAGCGAGCCGATCAACATCAATCTGAATGTGAAGATCGAGCACGAAATCTACGTCAAGGTAGACCGCCAGCTGGACGACGTCTTTGACGAATCCAGCGGTCTGTTTTGACTCGGCAAAAGGAACGAGACCATGCGTAAGACGATATATCTGACCTGTTGCCTGCTGGCGTTGCTGATGGGCAGCGGTTCAGCCTGGGCGCTGAGCCTGAACGAGGCGATGTCGGCGCTGCCGACGGCCAAGGAAGCAGGGCTGCTGGGCGAGCAGTCCAATGGTTATCTGGGTGTGGTACGGGCGTCGGGCAACGCTGCCGAGGTCGCGCAGCAGATCAATGCGGCGCGCAAGGCCGAGTACCAGAAGGTCGCCCGTGATAACGGCATCTCGCTGAGTGACGTCGAGCTGATCGCCGGTCAGAAGGCCATTGATCGCACTCCGCGCGGTCAGTACATCCAGGTTAACGGTCAGTGGACGAAGAAGTAGCCGGCAGCCACTCGATGCTGCCGTACCAGCCGGTAACGCTCTGACCGCTGTTGTCGCAGTCGGTCATGATCGCCAACCCGTCGATCTCATCCAGCGTCTGTCCGTGCAGGCGCTGGAAATCCTCCCGCACATTCCGTTCCAGCTGCACTAGCGTGGTGGCGCCGGGTGCCCCGCTGCTGACTGCCAGCATCTGCGCGTTGCTGGTATAGGCATTCGGCCACTGGCTGCCTATCGGCTGGCTGGATGACCAGATGTAGTTCACCGCCAGCGTGCGCCAAGGCAGCAGGCCGCCGTCCTTGACCACGTACAGGCGTACCGGATAGTCGTCGCCCTGCTTGCTGGTCTCGTCGAGTTGGCTGAACGGTTTGCTGATGGTCCAGGACCAGCGCAGTATCGGCGTCTTTTGCAGGTCAACCGACTGCTCAAGGTAGCGGGCGCTGGCTTGGCCGTTGCTGCAATCGGCGCGCAGCAGCGGCTGATCGGCTTTGCTGTCCAGCCGGTAGCGGGTCGGTTCGGTGAAGCTGCGCTCCGGCCACTGGCTGATGTCGGCAGGGCTGTAGCTGGGCGCGGCATGGGCCGCGCTACTCAGCAGGGTCAGTAGCACTATTGGGCGGATCATCGGCATCTCCGGCAATGGGCTTTCAGTATGGCGGGTTACCGGGTGGGTTGCCGAGCCTCAAGTGCGCTGATTCGCAGTTGCTCGCTGCGGTCGAAGCGCTCCTCGAGCAGAGCTTGTATCGCATTGGCGCGGTCGCTGTCGGCCAGTCCGGGCTGGTTGAGGATGGCTTCGCGCTCGCGATTGAAGGCACTTAGCCGTTGCTGCCAGGCCGCCCGCTGCTGATCCAGCGCCTCCAGCCGGTCGGTGGCTTCGGGGCCGACCAGCGACAGCCGCAGCGCGCGTACCTCCGCCGCGTCAGCGCCTTGTTCGCGAAGCGCATTGGTCTGCTCGCGCAGATCCTGATGGATCTGCGGTACCAGCAGCGCCTGCATGTCCTCGGGCAGACGTTCGCGCAGCGCTTCCACCTCATAGGCCTTATCCGCGTCGCTGAGGTCCGGGTTGCGCAGGATGCTCAGGCGCTCAAGGGTGAAGCGGTTGTACAGCTCTTCGCCAGCGAAGAAGGCCCGGTGCTCTTCACTGCTGAACAGTCCGGCGCGCAGGCGTTGTACCGCCTCTTGACGGGCCCAGAGGGCGTCCAGATCGGCGGCCGCGGGGAAGTCCTGCTCCAACTGCACCAGTTGCTGCTGGTAGTCGAGGTAGCGCTGGAAGAGATCGAGCGCCTGACCGCGGGCTGGCTCCTGCAGGCTGGCAGTGATAAGCGCCTGCACTTGAGCATTGATCTGCGCATGCGACTGTTCGCCAGCGGTGCTCAGGTAGTAATCGAACAGATGGCGCAGCTGATCGCTGATCAGCAGGCTGCCGTCGGCATTGCTCTGCAGCCGACCGTCGACCTCGGTCCCGCGCAGTGACGCGGCCTGCGGTGCAGGCGCAGGTTCAGGTGCGGTCCGCAGCAGAGTGGTAAATGCGTCGGGCGCGGCCTGAATGGGGGCTGAGGCAGTGTTGGCGTTGGCGGTTCCAGACGCCTGTTGCTGCGGTTCATGTCGCAGCTGCCAGCCGAGCAGCAGCGCGGCGGCGAGTAACGGAAGATAGATCAGCGCTTTCATGCAGTACTCGGGCAGATCAGGGAAGAGGGCCGCCGCGAGGCCGGCGGCCCGTGCGCTTACAGGCCCGCGTTCTTCAGGCGATTGGCCTGCTGGCGATAGACCGTGACCGGGTCCGTCTCGAACAGGCTGGTCAGCCCCAGGGTCTGGTTAACCTCGTCCAGATGATTCATTCGGTAGTTATCCCGAATCACCATACCCAGGTGCGAGCTGCAGCGGCCAACCAGGCCGTCGTTGGCTTCGCCGCCGAAGGTCAGTGAAGAGGCACCGAGCAACAGATCGGAGACATCCAGAGCGTTGGTCAGTGGGCTGGTACCGCTCCAGGAGTAGTAGCGGACGTTGTTCACAACGTAGTCACCCTCACCACAGGCGGTGGCTGGAAGGCCCTGCGGGAACTTGGCGTTAAACCGCGCTGCCCCTTCGCTGTTCAGCGACTCGAGTGAGCCAAGCGCGTTCTGAGGGCTGTCTGAGCTGCTGCCGGAGAGGAAGTTGATCAACGCGCCGAGACCGTTGACGATGCCCGCCAGCAGCGCCTCACCGGCAGAGTCCTCCGGTACCTGACGCAGGAAGTCGGCGGTTGCCGAGCCCTTGTGCGGGGCGCCCACGCTGGTGACCGAGGCGACCAGATCCGGACGTACGGCGGCGACGTAGCGCACGGTCGGGCCGCCATGGCTGTGACCGATCAGGTTGACCCGGCCCTTGCCACTGATAGCGACAATCTCCTCAACCTGTTCCAGCAACTGTTCGCCGCGGGCTTCTGAGGTGTCGAGCTGGCTGACTTCAGTGACATAGACCGTGGCGCCATCCTTGCGCAGCGCACTGGGGATGCCGTACCAGTAGTCGACCCCGAGCAGGCTGTCGAAGCCGAGCATGCCGTGGGTTAGAACGATGGGGTATTTGGTTTTGGTGTAGCCGGATGAACCGAACCAGAACGCGTGGGCCTGGGTGCTGACGCCGAAGGCGGCAATCAGTCCGCAGGCAAGACTCAAGCGGGTCTTGCGCGACATGACGAAACTCCTTGTTGTTCTTTTATGTGTCGTCGCCGTACATCACTGGATGTCCGGGCTCGCTGAGCATAGTCAGCGTATGTGGGCAAAAGTAGCGGCTGGTGCACAGAATGATGCTGCTGCCCGCGGGCGCCACCTGTGACTGATTAGTCACAGGCTCTGCGGCGGGATCATTCAAAACTGTTATCCGATGAACGGAAATTCAGAACTTGAGAGGCCTACTGCTGTTCGCCGAGGTAGGCACGTTGAATCAGTCGCCATTCGGCCGATTCGGTCACTCGCAGTACCGCCTCGTTCAGGTCGTCGCGCAGGCTACTTCCGGTCGGCACGGCCAGGGCATAGAGCTGCTGATCGAAGACTGCGGGCAGCAGATCCAGGCGCTCGCGGCCAAGTTGCTGATTGCGGTACTGCAGCAACGGCCGGTCGTAGACCACCGCATCGGTCTCTCCGGCGGTGACCGAGCGCATGGCGTCGGTCAGGTTGGTAAACCCTTGTCCGACAATCCGCTCCTCGCTGAGGTAGCGGGCGCTGGCGGTGCCGTCGATGGTGGCCACTGTGCTGCCCGGCAGGTCCTGCGGGCCGCGGATCTGGTACTGCAGATTGCTGACGGTGAGGGCGCTGGTGATTGCGGCGGTGAAGCTGGCGACCATGATCAAACCGGCGAACATCCAGATCAGGGCGACCAATCGGCCAGCGAAGGTCACCGGCGCCTTGTCGCCGTAGCCGACGGTCGTCATGGTGACGGCGGCCCACCAGAAACTGGCGCCGATGCCCTGTGCTGCGGTCCCGCCGAATTGCTCCGGGTTGCGGCGGCGCTCAACCAGCCACAGCGCGAAGCCGACGCCGAGCAGCAACAGCGCCAGACCGCCGATGACGCTGAGAAAGCCCCAGCTGAACAACGCTTTGAGGCTCTGCAGCAGTCCGGTCTTGGGCGCCCGGGCGACGCCGATGGATAGGCCGGTTTGATAGAACGGGTGGCTGAAGTCGAAGAGCAGTTCGCGTTCTGCGGTCATGGTCAGGGCGCCAACGGCGACATCCACATTGCCGGCCTCGACGGCCTGCAGTAGTTCGGAGAAGCCCATCGGTTGCCATTCAAATGCCCAGCCCTGACGCTCGGCGATAGCGCGCCAGAGGTCGATGCTGATGCCTTCCCAACCCCCGCTGCCGTCGGCGATGACGAAGGGTGGCACTTCGGTGATGCCCACACGCAGCGTGGGCTGCATGTGGGGCTCGGGCTGGTTGGCATCAGCCAGCGGAGTGAACAACAGCAAGCACAGCAGCAGGCGTGCGATAAGGCGATTTGGCATGGGCAACTCCCTGTCGACGGTGCCCTCAGGGTACCAGACTGAGATCAGGGTGCCAGTTTGCGTACCCGCTAACGCTGTCGCGTTTTTCCCAGCGCGCCGCCGGCAACCATCTGGTAGTCTTCCTGCAGTCTGAACAAAAGGGCAGGGAATGCAGATGTTGACGGGTTATCTGGAAAGTTATGCCTTCTGGTTGTTGCTGGGCTTGCTGCTGCTGGCCTCGGAGTTTTTTGTCCCCGGTTTGATCGCGGCTTTTTTTGGTATCGGCGCCTTGCTGGTGGGGCTGCTGACGCTGGTCGGCGTGATCGACTCGCTGCCCGCGCAGGTGACGGTGTTTGCGCTGTCGAGCATCGCGGCGCTGTGGTTGTTGCGCCGTCGGTTCCAGCGTTGGCTACGCGGTAGCGAGGCGGATCTGGCCGCCAAGGATCAGGATGACGCGGGCCTTCTGGGCGTGCGCGTCAAGGTACTGACCGACTTCGTCGATGGCGTCGGTCATGTGCAGCTAAACGGCGCCAAGTGGGACGCGGAGTCAAATGATCCGCTAAAAACAGGCGACTCGGCTTGGGTAACAGACCATGCGGGGATTGTGCTGCGGGTCAGTGCCACTAGCCCTGATACCAACTGATTTCTTAGGACAACGGAGTGTTTCATATGGAAGTTGCAACAATGCTTTCCCTTGGTTTTCTGGTGTTGGTCATCATCACCCTCACCAAAACCGCGCGTATCGTGCCGCAGCGTTCGGCCTTCATCGTTGAGCGTCTGGGTAAGTACGCCAAGACCCTCGAAGCTGGTTTCCACATCCTGATCCCGTTTATTGACCGGGTGGCCTACAAGCACACGCTGAAGGAAGAGGCCATTAACGTGCCGAGTCAGGCGTGCGTGACCAAGGACAACATTCAGGTGGTTGTCGACGGCGTCATCTACCTGCAGGTAGTCGATCCGAAACTGGCCAGTTACGGCATCAATGATTACCGCTATGCATCAATCCAGTTGGCCCAGACTACCCTGCGTTCCGTAGTCGGCAAAATCGATCTGGATAAGACCTTTGAAGAGCGCGAAACCATTAACGTGCAGGTGGTTGAGGCGCTGGACGAAGCGGCCAAGCCCTGGGGCGTGAAGGTGCTGCGCTACGAGATTGCCGACATCGAACTGCCGGCAACCATTCTCGACGCGCTGGAAAAGCAGATGCGCGCCGAGCGGGAACGTCGTGCCGTGGTAGCGCAGTCCGAAGGTGAGCGGGAAGCCAAGATCAACATCTCCGAAGGTCAGAAGCAGGAAACCATTAACCTGTCCGAAGCCGACAAGATGCGCCAGATCAACGAGGCTGAAGGTAAGGCCCGCGAGATTGAGCTGATTGCCACCGCCACGGCAGAAGGTCTGCGTCGGGTTGCCGAGGCGATCAACACCCAGGGTGGTCAGGAGGCTGTTTCGCTGCGCGTTGCTGAGCAGTATGTGAAAGAGTTCGGCAAGCTGGCGCAGACCAACAACACCATGATCCTGCCTGCCGAGCTGAGCAACATCGGTTCTGCGGTCGCGGCGATTACCAAAACGCTGGAAACCGCCAAGAAGTAACGCGCCAAGGGTGGCCAGCGCAGCGAATGGTCTTCGCTGCGCTGGATGGCTACCGGGCAATTAAAGGGCTCCGCATGGCGGGGCCCTTTTTGCTTTCAGCCCAGCCGCGCCTGCCAGCCGCTGTGGCTGCCGGTAGGGCCATACCGCCAAAGCACTACACCCAGGCTGGCGGGCCAAGCTGGCGCTCGACCCGCCCGGTTCAGGCGATCTGGGCCTTGCGCTCCGCGCGGCGATTTTTCCATCCCTCCAGCAGCGACAGCAGCGCCGGTACCACCAGCAGCACCAGCAGGGTCGAGAAGCCGAGGCCGAAGGCGATCGAGGTGGCCATCGGAATCAGGAACTGCGCCTGCAGCGAGGTCTCGAACAGTAGCGGCAGCAGGCCGCCGATGGTGGTCAGCGACGTCAGCAGTACCGCGCGCAGGCGCTGCACCACGGCCTCGTTGAGCGCTTCGTTGACGTCCAGCCCGCGCTTGCGTTGCTCCTGATAGAAGCTGACCAGAATGATCGAGTTGTTGACCACGATGCCGGACAGGCCGAACAGGCCGAACAGCGACAGGATGGTCAGGTTCAGCCCCATGGCCCAGTGGCCGAGCAGCGCACCAACCAGCGCGAGCGGGATAACCGACATGACGATCAGCGGTGTGCTCCAAGAGGAGAACACCCACACCAGCACGGCGTACATCAGCAGCAGGCCGATGATCAGACCGTCGCGCATGTCGGCCAGGGTTTCCTGCTGGTCGACCGAGCGGCCTTCGAAGCTGTAGCGCACGTTGTACTGGCTGGCCAAGGCTGGCAGCTCCTGCGCCGCGGCCTTGAGCACTACGCCCGCGGTGGTCTGGCTGCTGTCGATATCGGCGGTAACGTCGGTGGCCAGCTGCGCGTCGGCATGGCGCAGGGCCGAGAAGCCCTGGTTGCTGGAGAAAGTCACTACCTGACGGAGCGGGACGAAGCGCCCGTCATCCAGGCGGATGTTCAGGTCGCCGAGGCTGGCCAGGCTTTCCCGTTCGGTGCGGGGCAGTTGAACGCGGACTTCGATTTCATCGCGCTTGTCCTGATAGATCTGTGCCAGCCGGCCATCGTAGGCGGCGCGCAGCTGATTGCCGACGCTCTCGATACTGAGCCCCAGCGCCTGACCGTAGGGCGTCAGACTGTAGACCAGTTGCTCGCGTCCCCAGGTCATGTCGTCGTCGGTACTGACCACGCCTTCGATGCTGGCGAGGATCACCGACAGCGCGTCGGCTGCGTCCTTGAGCTGTTGCGGGTCAGAGCCGGTCAGACGGATATCGACGTCCTTGCCGGGCGGGCCGCTCTGCTGTTCGGTGATGTTGATGCGGTCGATGCCGGGTGGGCGCTGAATGCGCTGTTGCCATTCGCGGATGAAGGTCTTGTTGCGGACATCGCGGTGGTCGGGCGAGACCAGTTCGACCATCAGCGAGCCGAGGTTGTCGCCCTGACGGGCAACGCCGTTGTCGCCGAGAATTTCGCCCTCGCGGGTCAGCGCGGTGAGAATCAGATCCCCGCCCAGCGCTTCTTCGGTCTCTCCCAGGCTCTGCTCCAGCTCCCGCATGAACTCGACCATGCTGGTGCGCGGCGTGCCGGCAACAAAACTGACGTTGGCGTACAGCACCTGCGGCTCGGGGGTGGGGAAGAAGCTGAAACCGATGCGTCCGGTGCTGAGCAGGCCGAAGGTGATGATCACGCTGACCAGTGCACAGGCCAGGGTGGTACCGCGGTTCGCCAATGCGGCTTGTGACAGGCGCCGGAAACGGCCGTCGCGGAAGCGGTTGAAGGCCCTGTCGAAACGGCCTCGCACATCGTCGAGACGGTTGCCGATGGATGCGAGTCGCCCTGTCCGCGGCTTGCTCGGGCGGAAGGCTTCGCGCAGGTGATGCGGCAGGACGACGAAGCACTCCAGGAGCGACGCAATCAAGACGCAGATCATTACCACCGGAATGTCGCCGAGGATGTTGCCGAAAATGCCGCCAACCATCAGCAGCGGCATAAACGCCGCGATGGTGGTCAGTGATGAGGCGACGACTGGCCAGAGCATCCGTTTGGCGGCGCCCTCGGAGGCGCGCTCGGAGGCTTCGCCGCTGCGGTGGTGGGCGTCAGCGTCCTCACCGACGACGATGGCATCGTCGACGATGACCCCGAGCGCCATGATCAGCGCGAACAGCGAGATCATGTTGATCGAGCCGCCGATCACCCAGAACACCGCCATGGCGGCGAGGAAGGCGGTTGGAATGCCGACGGCAACCCACAGCGCCACGCGGGCCGGAAGGAACAGGTAGAGCAGGATCAGCACCAGGACCAAGCCGCCGAGGCCGTTATTGACCAGCAGGCGGATACGGTCGTCGATCAGCTGCCAGGCTTGATCGTAGACGTGAATCTGCAGCTGCGGCGGTAGTGTCGGGCGAATCTCTTCCAGCCAGTCGTTGAGGATCTTGGCTGACTCCAGCGAGTCGCCATCTTCGCTGCGCTCTAGCTGCAGCTCGACCGCGGGCTGGCCGTCGTAACGCAATAACACCTGATTGCGGCGTGGCTCCTGGCGGATATCAGCGATGTCGCCGAGGCGCAGGTAGCTGTCGCCTTCCGGCTGCAGGGCAATACTGCCAAAGGCTTGCGGGTCACGGCGCTGCTCGATGGCGCGCAGTTCCCTGGCGGAGTCCAGTTCGCCGGCCTGGCCGGCGGGCAGGTCGCGGGATTCGGCGTTGATGCGGCTGGCCAGCTGATCCAGCGACATGCCAAGGCGACGCAGTTCGGCATTCGGTACTTCGATGCTGATCTGCTGTTCGGGCACACCATTGATGACGATCCGGTCGATGCCGTGGTTGAGCAGATCGTCTTCCATGCGGTTGGCGATGGTGCGCAGCTCATGCGGTTCGAATGGCCCGTAGAGCAGCAGGTTGGCGATCGGGTCGTAGCGGGCAACCCGCACGACCACGGGCTTCTCGGCGGCGGCGGGTAGATTGCGGAATTCGTCGACCTGCTGGCGGGCGTCGTCCAGCGCAACAATCGGGTCGGTACCCTCGCGGAACTCCAGCGTGATGCTGGAGACCCCTTGGGCGGAGGTCGAGGTCATGTTCTTGAGGTTCTGGAGGCTACGCAGGCGCTGCTCCAGGGGAATGGTAATGGCCTGCTCGACGTCCTCGGCGGCCGCGCCGTTCCAGACCACGCGCACGGTGACGAAGTCGAGCGCGAAGGTCGGAAAGAACTGGATATTCATCCGCGACAGGCCGATCACACCGCCCATCAGCATGACCAGCATCAGCAGGTTGGCGGCAACCTTGTGGCGAACAAAGAAGCCTAGCGGTCCGGTGTTGCTCATTTGGCCGGCTCCGCCACCGCTTCACCGGTGTCCACTTTCAGACCGGACATGGCGTTGGGCAGGTGCGTGGTGACGATTTGCATGCCGCTCTGGAGGTCGTCGGAGCGCACCAGTACCCGGCGGTTGCCCTGCTCGTCGAGGGTTTCGCCGACGCGCTCGACGGCGATGGCCTGCAGGCGGCTGTCGTTGACGGTGTAAACGGTGTTATTGCCGTACAGCGCGCTGTAGGGCAGGGCGACGCTGTTGTCGTGGGCCGGACGGGCCACGCTGATGGCCAGCAGGGTGCCGAGGCGAAGTTCCGGGCGCGGGTTCTCGACCTGGAAGATGGCCTCGATGCCGCGGGCGTCGGCCTTGCCGGCAATGCGGGTCAGGGTCAGTTCGATCGGCGGTGTGCTGTCGAGGCTGTGAGCGTCGAGTTTCTGGCCCTGGCTCAGGGCGGAGATGAAGTCCTGACTATGGATTTGCGGCACCAGGGCGCGCAGCTCCATGCCTTCCAGCGGGTAGAAGTCGAGCAGCGCCGCGTTGGTGTTGACCTGATCGCCTACGGCAACCTGCACCGCGCCCACTACACCGTCGAACGGCGCGACAAAGCGGCTGCGCTCGGCGTCGCGCTGGATGCTGTCGAGGTTGGCGCTGGCGCGCTCGACCCGAGCCTGCTGGGCGGCGAGACGTGACGGGTAGGTAGACAGGCTGCGCTGGCGGTTGGCTACGGTCAGTGCAGCGCGATCCAACGCGTCCTGGGCGTTGTCGACCTCGACGGTGGAGACCATCTGACGGGCCACCAGTTGCTGCATGCGGTCGAGGGTCTTGCGAGCGTTTTCCTGCAGGCGCTGCTCCATGCGCAGGGCCTGCTGATCGGCGGCGTGGGCGAGTTTCTCGCTTTCCAGCTGGGCCTTGGCGTCAGCCAGTTCGGCCTTGGCCTGCTCGACCCGCGGTTTGATGTCGGCCTCATCCAGCGCCACTACCAGTTCGCCTGCTTTCAGCTGGCTGCCGTCGGTAGCGGGCAGTGCCGCGATGCGTCCGGCCAAGGGCGCGACGACGGTAAAGCGGCGCGGCGACTCCAGCTGGCCGTAGAGGGTCAGGCGCGGCTGAAAGGCATCAGGCGCTATGGTTTCGGTCGCTACGCGCCAGGAGCGTTCCTGGGTGCCCAGCGGTTCGGGTTGATCTCGGGTTACGCGCAGCAGGATGAAGACGATGATTCCAACTACTACGATCAATAGCGGGGTGAGACGTTTACGCATTCCTTTTCTCTTGTTCTTTCCTGCGGGCGTAGGGTCTCCCTGTATAGCCTGTGCGCGCGATGCGAGCAATAGTCAGGGGAGTCTGTGGAGTGTCTGAAAGTGTCAACTTGGCGACTTTCGGGGTGGCCGGAGCTATGGAGCGACATATCCGCAGTCAATCGAGCTTCTCTGATGGCGGCTACCGGGACTAGGGTTGAGGGAAACAAGAAAGGGCCTCGAGCCAAAGTCGCCGAGACCGGATATGGAGAACGTGCTGTGCCTACCGAACTGCGCTGGTTGAAGTCGTATCCCGAGGACGTAAGCTGGGACCTGTCCTACACCCCCGAGGCCATTCCTGCCCTGCTGGACGCGGCGGTGGCCGAGTTTCCGGATAACCCCGCCATTGATTTCTTTGGTCACAAGCTGACCTATCGCGAACTCGACGATCTGGTGTCCCGCGCGGCCGCCGGTCTGCAGAAACTCGGGGTGGGTCCCGGCGTTCATGTCGGTCTGTATCTGCCGAACTGCCCGCATTACTTCATCGGCTTCCTTGGCGTGCTGCGTGCCGGCGGTACCGTGGTGAACTATTCGCCGCTGGATGCCGAGCGCACCCTGGAACACAAGATCGAAGACAGCCAGACCGACATCATGCTGACCCTTGATCTGGAGGCGTTTTACCCGCGGATGGTGACGCTGATGGCACGTACTCGCCTGCGTCAGTTGGTGGTGGGTAATCTGGTCGAGTTCTGTGGTGCGGTGAGCGATGAACAGCGCACGTTGCTCGGGCAACCTGCCGCGGTGGAGTGGAACGCTCAGTGCTGCAGCTTTGCCGAGTTGCTCGCCAACGATGGTTGCTACCAGACACACCCGCTGGCGGATCCGGCCGATACGCTGGCCGTGTTGCAGTACACCGGCGGCACCACTGGCGTACCTAAGGGCGCGATGCTGACCCACGGCAACATCACCGCCTCCTGTGCCCAGTTGCGTGAAGTGCTCAGCTCGGCCATCGTGCCGGGACAAGAGCGCGTGCTGGCGGTGCTGCCGCCGTTCCACATTTACGCATTGATGGTAAACATGATCTTTGGTCTGCGTGCGGCTGCCGAGATTTATCTGCACCCGCGCTTCGACGTGCTGACCGTGCTGCGTGAAATCAGCCAAAGCCGCATTACCACCTTCCCGGGCGTGCCGACCATGTTCATTGGCCTGCTTGCTCACCCGCAGACCGACCAGTTCGATCTGTCGTCGCTGAAAATGTCCAACTCCGGTGGCGCGCCGCTGCCGGTTGAGGTGCAGCAGCAGTACTTCTCACGTTCGGGCTGCGCACTGCGTGAGGGCTGGGGCATGACCGAAACCACCACCAGCGGCACCTTCACGCCGCGTGACGCCCAACCACGGCCCGGCTCATGCGGTGTGCCGGTGCCGGGCAGCGAGATTCGTATCCTGCCGCTGGATGGGGGTGAAACCGAGTTGCCGCTCGGCGAGCGTGGTGAGGTCTGCATCAAGGGACCGAACATCACGGCCGGGTACTGGAAACGACCAGATGCGACCGCCGAGGCGATGACCTCCGACGGCTTCCTGCGTACCGGTGATGTGGGTTACATGGACGAAGACGGCTACGTCTACATCGTTGACCGCACCAAGGACATGATCCTCTGCAGCGGCTACAACGTATACCCGCGGGTGATCGAGGAAGCGATCTACGAATATCCGGGCGTCGAGGAAGTGTCGGTCATCGGGATTGATGATCCGTATCGCGGCCAGGCGCCGAAGGCCTTCATTAAACTGCGCACCGGCGTTGAGCCCTTCGACTTCGAGACGCTGCAGGCGTTTCTTGCTACCCGGCTGGGTAAGCACGAGCGTTTGAGCGCCATGGAGATTCGCAGCGAGCTGCCGAAGACTCCGGTTGGCAAGCTGTCGAAGAAGGAGCTCTACGAGGAAGAGCGCCAGCGTCAGGCTGCCGTAGCGACGGCCTGACGCTGCAGCCCTGACTCAGGCCGACAGGCGCTGGGTCAGGGTGCTCAGTTCGCCGGACAGGTCATGCAGCGACTGGCTGGCGCGAGCCGTGTTGTCCACCTCGCTCTGGTTGGCGGCGGCGATGTCGGTGATTTCAGTGATGTTGCGGGTAATGTCTTCCGCGACGCTGGTCTGCTCGTCGGCGGCAGTGGAGATCTGCCGGTTCATATCGCGGATCGACTCGATGGCTACGGTGATCTGGGTTAGGCGCTCGCCCGCCAGGTTGACCTGATGCATGCCCGCTTCGCTGCGGGTCTGACCGACGGCGATGGCCTTGACTGCTTCACCCGCGCCGGACTGCACATCGTGGATGATCTGCTGGATCTCGGCGGTTGATTCGGCCGTGCGCTGGGCGAGGGTGCGTACCTCGTCCGCCACTACCGCGAACCCGCGGCCCGCTTCGCCTGCCCGCGCCGCCTCAATGGCCGCGTTGAGGGCCAGCAGGTTGGTCTGTTCGGCGATCCCCTGAATCACATCCAGCACCTTGCCGATGCGATTGCTGTCGCCCTCAAGGCGGCGAATGACCTCGGTGGTCTGGGTGATCTGTGCCAGCATGTCGCGCATGGCGTGAATGGTGTCCTGCATCACCTGACCGCCTTCCTGTGCGTTGCTGTCGGCATCGTCTGCGGCGCGGGCGGCTTCGGCGGCATGCTGCGCGACTTCGGCAGCCGCCGCGGACATTTCCTGCATGGCGGTAGCCACCTGATCAGTGCGCGAGAACTGCTCTCGGCTGCCGTGGGCCATGCGCGTGGCGATGGTATTCAGCTCGCCACTGGCACGGTCCAGCTCGCTGGTGCTGCGCTGCAGCTGACTGAACGTGTCTTCCAGAAAGCTGCGCAGCTGATTGGCGGCGCGTGCCAGCGTTCCGAGTTCGTCGGCGCGGTGCAGACTGACGGGCTGACCCAGGCGACCCTGACTCAGGCGCTCGATCTGGGCGATCAGTTGGGTAATCGGGCTGACCAGCCGACGGTTGACCAGCCATTGACTGAGCACGCCGATGACCAATGCGGCGACGACCAGCACCACGAGCCCGATCCAGACGGTACTGGCGGCGGACGCGTTGATTTCGCTGCTGTGCTGTAGCGCGGCCTCGTTGAGGTGGCTGGACAGCCGATCCATTTGCTCGCTGACCTGGCGGTCGATACCGCGGGCGGCGCGGTCGCCCGCGGTTGGGTCCATGCCCGCGGCCTCGAAGGCGCGCAGGCTATCGCGGTAGCGCGAGCCGAGCTGGCGGTGATCCTCAGCCAGAGCGCGTACTTCTGCCAGTGTCTCCGGCGCTAGCGCCAACGTGCCGATCTGCTGCAGGGTCGTTTGCACCGCCTGCTCAGAGGTCTCGAACTGGCGCCAGTACTTTTCCTTGTCCGCTGGCTCCGCCCCACGCAGCAGCACGTTCTTCCATTCCTGCACCTGGGTCTTGAATTCCAGGTTGGCGCGGTTGATCAGCGTTGCGCTGGTCAGCGGGCGCTCCAGCAGGTCGCGGTAGCCACTGACGCTGTTGGCCAGCGACAGGGTGATCGCTAGTGATACCAGCAGCATGAGCGCAAGGCTGCCAGCCATGAGCACGAGGGTTTGCAGTCGCAGTGAGCGGTTGATGGCCATGTTGGCACCTGTCGTCAGGGTTGTTGGGCGGTCCTTCACCACGGTATTTCGGCGGTTGCACAGTGTATCGGCCGATTCGCGGGGAGCTGAATTTTTTTGTAACGGCTGCTCGCGGTTGCCCCTGTCTACACTGAAGGCTTTCATTGATAATGGACGCCTTTTAAAACTTGGCACAGGAATCTGATGATGTTGTTGGCATTGGCGGCGGTTGTTGTGGGCTTGGCTCTGCTGGTCTGGAGTGCGGATCGCTTTGTTGACGGTGCGTCGGCGACCGCCAGTCATGCAGGTATGCCGCCGCTGCTGATCGGCATGCTAATCATCGGCTTCGGCACCTCGGCGCCGGAGATGGTGGTGTCGGCGTTGGCCGCTGGCCAGGGTAACCCAGGCTTGGCGTTGGGTAATGCCTACGGTTCGAACATCACCAATATTGCGCTGATCATCGGCTTGGTTGCGGTGATAAGCCCGATCAAAGTGCACTCGCAGGTGATCCGCAAGGAGCTGCCGATTCTGCTCGGCATCACCCTGCTGGCGGGTTACCAGCTGCTTGATGGGCAGCTTTCGCGCAACGATGCCTGGGTCCTGATCGGCGTATTTTTTGTACTGATGGGCTGGTCCATTGTCCAAGGCATGCGCGGCAAGGACGACGCTTTGTCCGGAGAGTACGCCGAGGAGGTTGCCGCCCACGCGATGCCGTTGCCCAAGGCGCTGTTTTGGCTGGTGCTGGGGCTGGTGCTGCTAATTGTCAGCTCCCGGGTGCTGGTTTGGGGAGCGGTATTTATCGCCGAAAGTCTCGGTGTAAGCGATCTGATCATCGGCCTGACCATCGTTGCGGTCGGCACCTCTCTGCCTGAACTTGCTTCTTCGCTGGCTGCGATTCGTCGCAACGAGCATGATCTGGCGCTGGGCAATGTGATTGGCTCTGGCTTGTTCAATACCCTCGCGGTGGTCGGTATTGCAGCTGGCATTGCGCCGCTGGCGGTTGACCCGGTAGTGCTGCAACGCGACTGGGTGATCATGTTTGTACTGACCGCAGTGTTGCTGGTCATGGGCATTGGCCGCTTCGGCAAGCAGGGGCAGGTCACCCGCTTCAACGGTATCCTGCTGCTGGCGACCTATGTGGGGTACACCGGCTGGTTGGTCAGCACCATGCTGCGCTGACCGATCGGCGGTTGAGCGGCCCGCACTGCTATGCGAGCCGCTCGTCCAGTGTATGATGGCCCCTCTTCATTCCGCCCGAGACTCTCTGTTCTGCCATGTCTGACGCGAAAACCGCCCCGGTGCAGCACAAGCCGCGCCCGCTGATCGACCTGCTGGTCAGCATCATCATTCCTTCGATCATCCTCATGAAACTCAGTGGCGACGACAATCTGGGCGCGACCAACGCGCTGGTTGTGGCGCTAGCGCTGCCGGTTGGCTGGGGCTTGTTCGAGCTGGTGCAGTACCGCAAGTTCAACTTCATCGCACTGCTCGGCGTGGTGAGCGTGCTGCTCACCGGCGGTATCGGGGTGCTGCAGCTCGACACCAAATGGCTGGCGATCAAGGAAGCAGCGGTACCCGGTGTGCTCGGGCTGGCAGTGTTGATCTCGACCCGCACCCGTTATCCGCTGATTCGCACCATGCTCTACAACGAGAAAGTGATTAACGTTGCGCTGGTAAACGAGCGCCTGCAGCAGCGCGGGTTGGTCGACATGTTCAATCTGCGCTTGCTGCGTGCGACCTACTTTCTCGCCGGCACCTTCTTCTTTTCCTCGGCGATGAACTACATCGTTGCGAAGTGGATTGTGGTCAGCCCGGCAGGCACTGAGGCGTTTAACGAGGAACTGGGACAGATGACGCTGGTCAGCTATCCGATGATCGCGATTCCGTCGATGATCATGATGATGGCGATCCTGTTCTACCTCTGGCGCACTATCCACGGCCTGACTGGCTTGAGCATGGAAGAAATCATGGCGCAGCAGCCGAACAAGCGCTGAGCCTTTTGGTGTGAGCAATAAAAAACCCGGCCTGTGCCGGGTTTTTTATTGCTTGCCTTGCGGCGTCAGAGCTTGCCGAACGCGTCGCGCAGGGTGGCGACGGTGCGCTCCGGGTTGTGCAGCTTGTCGAGGCCGAACAGACCAAGGCGGAAGGTCTTGAAGCCTTCCGGCTCGTCGCACATCAATGGCACGCCGGCGGCGGTTTGCAGCCCGAGCGGAGCAAACGCCTTGCCGCTCTGAATGCCGTCGTTGTCGGTGTAGCTGACCACCACGCCGGGAGCCCCAAAACCGTCGGCGGCGACGCTCTTGTAGCCCAGTTCCTGCATCAGCTCACGGACGGCGCTACCCAGGGCCAGTTGTTCCTGCTTGACCTTCTCGAACCCGTAGTCGCGGGTTTCCAGCATGGTATCGCGGAAGGCCTTGAGTGCATCGGTCGGCATGGTGGCGTGGTAGGCGTGGCCGCCGTTCTCGTACGCCTGCATGATCTGGCGCCATTTCTTCAGGTCGGCGGCAAAGCTGGTGCTGGTGGTTTGCTCCAGTACCTGCTCGGCGCGTTCGCTGAACATCACCAGCGCGCTGCACGGCGATGCGCTCCAGCCTTTCTGAGGCGCGCTGATCAGTACATCGATGCCACAGGCCTGCATGTCGACCCAGACGGTGCCAGAGGCGATGCAGTCGAGGACGAACAGGCCGCCAACTTCGTGCACGGCGTCGGCGACGGCGCGTAGGTAGTCATCGGGCAGGATGATGCCAGCGGCGGTTTCAACGTGCGGGGCAAATACCAGATCGGGTTTGCTGGCGCGGATCTCGGCGACAACCTGATCGATCGGCGCCGGGGAAAATGCCGGCTGGTTACCGGCGTCGGATTTGACCGCCTTGAGTACGGTCTCGCTGGCCGGAATGCGCGCCATTTCGAAAATCTGGCTCCAGCGATAGCTGAACCAGCCGTTGCGGATGACCAGACATTTCTTGTCCTGAGCAAACTGGCGCGCGACTGCTTCCATACCGTAGGTACCACCACCGGGGACAACGGCGACCGCGTGTGCGTTGTACACGCTTTTGAGTGTGTCAGAAATGTCGCGCATGACCTGCTGGAAGGTCTGGGACATGTGATTGAGGGAGCGATCGGTGAAGACCACTGAATATTCCAGCAGGCCTTCTGGGTCGATGGCGGGGACCAGTTTGGACACGGGGGTTCTCCAGACGGGTGACAGGAAAACGCCGGCGTGGCCGGCGTTGATGTGCTGCCAATCCTAACCCGATTTATGTCCGGGCGCAGTTCTGAAAAGCGGCGATTTGTTAACAGCGGACTGCCGATGCCACAGCGCCGCTATTGCCCGTCGCGTGTCAGGTGGAAGAAGAACTCCAGAGGTTTGCCCTTGATGTCGCCAAGACCAATTACCACGTCGTCGTTGACCTTGCGAAAGTAATCGATGATCGGCTGCTGATCGTAGATCAGGGCGGCGGATACGGTGCCATCAAATACCATCTCGCGGATCTGCGCGCGGCCAAGCTTGTCGTAGTTCTGTAGAGTGCCGTCGGGGCCCGGGTAGAGGATGGGCTCGACATCGTTGATGCTGGTGAAGCGCTTGCCGTACCAGTTCAGCGGGTCTGGTTCGGCGCCGCCGTCAAACTTGCCGCCACGCCAGGTGCCGAGCATGAACTCCAGGCTGACCGTTTCAAGCTGCTTGAACAGCGGCATCAGTGTTTCAGCCGAATAGGCCTCGCCGCTCTCGATCATCTGCAGAAAACGATCTTCCGCCTCGCCCGCCACTGCACCTGCGCTCAGCGCCGCAGACAAGCCGAGTGCGCCGATGGATTTTGCTGCTTTGTTCATGGTTGCTGCCTCTTGTTATTGGTTGGGCAGCAAGGGTGTCAGCCAGTGAGCATCGACCAGCAGGTTTCGCAGGCGGCGTTGAGGTCGGCTGGCTGCAACACCAGCAGTCCTTCGCGTTCGCATTTGATCAGGTTGGCGAAAGCGCCCCAGACCATCGCCATCAGCACCTCGGGACGCAGATCGCTGCGGTAGATACCTTGCTGCTGGTACTGCCGGTACTGCGCCACCAGCGGGGCGAAGAACGTCTGCTCCAGCTGTCGGCTCTGTTCGTCCAGATAGGGCCGATGGTCCTGCATCTCCAGAAACCGGTAGGTGTCCGGATAATCACGGCTGTAGTGCACCATGCGCTGCCAGACCACGCGGAACTGCTCGTGTGCCGACAAGCGGCGATCAAGGCCATCGAACAGCAGGTCACGCTTGAGCTGCCGGCGTTCGCGGAACAGTTCGTTGACCAACACTTCCTTGCTGCTGAAATAGCGATAGATGGTGCCGGTACCGACCTTGGCCTGTTCGGCCACGGCCGGCATGGGAACGCCGTTCACGCCACCTGCGGCAAAGACTTTCAGAGCCGCGTCGAGAATTGCCTGACGCTTATCCTTGATCTTTGGGCGGGGTGCTTTGGCAGGAGTCGAATGAGTATTCATTCGCGCATTCTAGCCACTATCGCCGGTTTTGTGCAGCGCATCATCGGTGTCTCCCGTTGAGTCTGTGGTCATGCACTGCGACATGAATGAATGTTCATTCATGTCGCAGGCTAAACGGATTTGCGGCAAATGCCAAGGGTGTTTGCGCAGGGTGGGTTTGAGGAGGAGGGCGGGACAGGTTGAACGGGGCGGCAGGACCGCCCCGTCCGGTGCTCGCAACGGTTAGTTGCGACGGCTATCGATTACGGCTTGCCAAGTGATGACATCTTCATCTTCCGGCGGTTGCGAGCGGCGCTTTTCGGCGCCGCGTGCGATCAGCCAGCCGATCAGGGTGAAGATCGACACGGCGAGCAGAATCAGACTGGCCACTGCGTTGATTTCCGGCTTCACGCCGAGGCGTACGGCGGAGAAGACCTCCATTGGCAGGGTGGTCGAGCCGGGCCCGGAAACGAAGCTGGCCAGTACCAGGTCATCGAGCGACAGGGTAAAGGACAGCAGCCAGCCGGCGGCGATCGACGGCGCGATCATCGGCACAGTGATCAGCAGGAAGGTCTTCCATGGGCGGGCGCCCAGGTCCATCGCTGCTTCTTCGATGGACTGGTCGAGTTCGCTCAGGCGACCGCTGACCACAACTGCCACGTAGGCGGTACAGAAGGTCACGTGGGCGATCCAGATGGTGACCATGCCGCGCTCCGCCGGCCAGCCAATCATCTGTGCCATGGCGACAAACAGCAGCAGCAGCGACAGACCGGTGATCACCTCGGGCATGACCAGCGGCGCGGTGACCAGCCCGGAGAACAGGGTGCGGCCCTTGAAGCGCTTGATCCGGGTCATGACGAAGGCGGCCAGGGTGCCGAGCGCAACCGCCGCTGTGGCAGTGAAGAAGGCAATCTGCAGGCTGCGTTTGACCGCGTTCATCAGCTGCGTGTTGTCGAGCAGACCAACGTACCAGTGCACCGACCAGCCGCCCCAGACGGTAACCAGTCTGGAGGCGTTGAACGAGTAGATCACCAGAATGATCATCGGCAGGTAGATGAATATCAGGCCTAACCACAGCATCAGGGTGGAGAAGTTGGGGCGCTTGCTCATGCTTTTTTCTCCATTTCCTTGGCCTGGTTGTAGTGGAACAGGACGAGCGGGACGATCAGGATAACCAGCATGACGATCGCCAGCGCAGAGGCTACCGGCCAATCGCGATTGTTGAAGAACTCTTGCCAGAGCACCTTGCCGATCATCAGGGTTTCCGGGCCACCCAGCAGCTCGGGGATGACGAACTCACCAACCACCGGAATGAACACCAGCATGGAGCCCGCGATGATGCCGGTTTTCGACAGCGGGACGGTGATGCTCCAGAACGCCTTGATGCGACCGGCGCCCAGGTCCATGGCGGCTTCCAGCAGGCTGTGGTCGTGCTTGACCAGGTTGGCGTACAGCGGCAGCACCATGAACGGCAGATAGGCATAGACAACGCCGATGTAGACTGCCGTGTTGGTGTTGAGGATCTGCATTGGCTCGCTGATCAGGCCGAGGCTCATCAGCGTGCTGTTCAGCAGCCCGTTGTTACTGAGAATACCCATCCACGCGTAGACCCGAATCAGGATCGCGGTCCAGGTCGGCATCATCACCAGCAGCAGGTAAACCAGCTGCTTTTCACGCGGCGCGCGGGCAATGGCGTAGGCCATCGGGTAGCCAACCAGCAGGCAGATCAGGGTCGAGATCAGGGCGATCTTCAACGAGCCCAGATAGGCGGACAGGTAGAGCCCGTCCTGACTGAGGAAGATGTAGTTGCCGAGATTGAGCATGACGTTGAGCTTCTGCTCGACGTACTGAAAAATCGGCTGATAGGGTGGAATGGCGATCGCGGCTTCCGAGAAACTGATCTTCAGCACGATGGCGAAGGGCATCAGGAAGAACAGGAACAGCCACAGGTAAGGGACGCTGATGACCCAGAAGCGTCCAGGCGGTGTCAGGCGTGGCATTTTCATGAGTGCAGAATAACCCCGCTGTCGTCTTCCCAACTGATGTACACCTCGTCCTCCCAGGTGGGGCGAGGCAGCCGGCGTTCGGAGTTGGCGAAGAAGGCCTGGACCATCTTGCCGCTGTCGAGCTTGATGTAATAGACAGAGTGGCCGCCAAGGTAGGCGATGTCGTGCACCACGCCGTGGGAACTGTTGTGCTCACCTTCGGGCTTCTCGGTGCTGACCCAGACTTTTTCCGGGCGCAGGGCGTAGATGATGTTCTTGTCCTGGGCGCGGGTGGTGATGCCATGACCGACGTAGATCGGCTTGTCCAGGCAGTCGCACTGGATGATGGCGTGGTCTTCCATGTCGGCGGTGATTTCGCCTTCAAAAATGTTCACGCTGCCGATGAATTCGGCGACGTGACGGCTGACCGGACTTTCATAGATGTCCATCGGCGTGCCGACCTGAGCGATCCAGCCCTGGTGCATGATCGCGATGCGCTGGGCCATGGTCATGGCCTCTTCCTGATCGTGGGTCACCATGATGCAGGTTACGCCCACGCGTTCGATGATCTCGACCAGCTCCAGTTGCATCTGGGTGCGCAGCTTTTTGTCCAGTGCGCCCATCGGCTCATCCAGCAGCAGAACCTTCGGCCGCTTGGCCAGTGAGCGGGCGAGGGCCACGCGCTGACGCTGACCACCGGAGAGCTGGTCCGGCTTGCGGCGAGCGTACTCGGTCATGTGTACGAGCTTGAGCATTTCCTTCACGCGCTCGTCGATTTCGGCTTTGGGCAGTTTGTCCTGCTTGAGGCCGAAGGCGATGTTCTGGGCCACAGTCATGTGCGGGAACAGCGCGTAGGATTGGAACATCATGTTGATCGGGCGCTCGTAGGGCGGCAGATCGGTGATGTCCTGGCCGTCGAGTAGTACGCGACCTTCGGTCGGTCGCTCAAATCCGGCGAGAATGCGCAGCAGCGTCGACTTGCCCGAACCCGAGCCGCCGAGCAGGGCGAAGATTTCGCCGCGATTGATGCTCAGACTGACGTCGTCGACGGCCAGCGATTCATCAAACCGCTTGCTGACACGTTCAATCTTCACAAAGTCATTGGGCTCGGCCTTGGCCATTGCCTGTTTCATGGCTCCTGCTGCACCAACCATATTCGTCTCCGGATCTCATTACACCTGTGCAGCGCCGCTGCACACAAAGATATTGGCAGGTCGCCGAAGCGGCACCTGGCGCGTTCTGTACTGTTGATTCAACAAGGGGCTGCCGGTTGGCAGCCCCTCGTGTGTTACTGACCTGACTTGATGCGGCTCCAGGTGCGGGTCATCAGTCGCTGTGCGGCCATTGGGCGCGGCACGTTGACATAGAGTCGGTTCATGACCTCATCACTCGGGTAGATCGCCGGGTCGTTGCGGACTTCAGGGTCGACCAGTTCGTCAGACGCCTTGTTCGGGTTGGCGTAGGCAACGTAGTCGGTGATCGGCGCGATGACATCCGGACGCATGATGTAGTTGATGAAGGCGTGGGCCTCTTCCGGGTTCGGGGCATCTTTCGGGATGGCCATCATGTCGAACCACAGGGCGGTGCCCTCCTTCGGAATGATGTAGCTGATCTCTACACCGTTCTCCGCTTCCTCGGCACGGTACGCGGCCTGGAATACGTCACCGGAGTAACCGGCAGCGACGCAGATATCGCCGTTTGCCAGGTCAGAGATATAGCGTGAGGAGTGGAAGTAGGTGATGTACGGACGCACCGCCAGCATCAGCTCTTCGGCCTTCTTCAGGTCTTCAGCGTCGTTGCTGTTCGGATCCAAGCCGAGGTAGCTCAGCGCGGAGGGCAGCATTTCATCTGCCGAGTCCAGCACGCTCACGCCACAGCTGGCCAGCTTGCTGGCGTACTGCGGATCGAAGATCAGTGCCCAGGAGTCCAGCGGCGCGTCGTCACCCAGCGCGGCTTTAACTTTCTCGACGTTGTAGCCGATGCCGTTGGTGCCCCACAGGTACGGAATGGAATGCTGGCTGCCCGGATCAATGCTCTCCATCTGCTTCATCAGCTCAGGCGTGAGGTTGACCATATTCGGCAGCTTGCTGTGATCCAGCTCGAGGTAGACGCCGGCCTTGATTTGCTTGGTCAGGAAGTTATTTGACGGCACGACAATGTCGAAACCCGAGCGACCGGTCAGCAGCTTGGCATCAAGCACTTCGTTGGAGTCGTAGACGTCGTAGGTCACCTTGATGCCGGTTTCTTTTTCGAAGTTGGCGATGGTGTCTTCGGCGATGTAGTCCGACCAGTTGTAGATGTTCAGCTGTCCTGCGGCATTGGCGACACCGGTCCCGCCCAGCAGGGCGGCAGTGGTCAGTGCCAACAGCGACTTTTGCATTGCATGCTTCATGGTGTCTCCTGATTCAGGCGCCGGTGCGTGCCGGCCCTGCTTTGGTTCTGGTCGGCGCAGGGAGAGAGCCCTGCCGCCGACCGTTTCTTGTTACCGTCTTTTTCTGAGTTACTGACCGGACTTCACGCGGGTCCAGACACGGGTCCGGGTGCGTTCGATGTTGGCCGGCAGCTCTGCCAGAGTAAAGAGTTTGGCCAGGGTCTCGTCACTGGGATAGACGCCCGGATCTGTGAGCACGCTTTCATCGACCATCGGCTTGGAAGCCGCGTTACCATTGGCGTAGGCAACGTAGTTGGAGATGCCGGCGATCACGTCGGGGCGCAGAATATAATCCATAAACGCGTAGGCGTTATCGACATTTTTTGCGTCCTTCGGAATCGCCATCATGTCGAACCACATGGCCGCGCCTTCCTGCGGAATCACGTACTTCACTTCAACGCCATTCTCGGCTTCTTCAGCGCGCGCGGCGGCCTGCAAAATGTCGCCGGACCAGCCGACTGCAACGCAGATATCACCGTTGGCCAGGTCCGTAATGAACTTGGACGAATGGAAGTAGGTGATGTGCGGGCGAACGCTCATCAGCAGCTCCTGTGCCTTCGGATAATCCGCGGCATCGGTGCTGTTCGGATTCAGGCCCAGATAGAACAGGGCGGACGGAATGATCTCGGCCGGTGCATCGAGGAAGGCAACGCCGCAGGAGGCGAGCTTCTCCATGTTCTCCGGCTTGAACACCAGATCCCACGAGTTGACCGGGGCGTCTTCACCCAGCACTGCCTTGACCTTGGCTTCGTTGTAGCCGATGCCGGTGGTACCCCACAGATACGGGAAGGCGTACTGGTTGCCCGGATCGTTGTTCTCCAGCGCTTTCAGCAGCGTCGGGTCCAGGTTTTCCCAGTTTGGCAGCTTGCTGCGATCCAGCGGCAGGAAGGCGCCGGCCTTGATCTGCTTGCCGAGGAACTGGTTGGACGGCACGACAATGTCGAATCCTGAGCTGCCGGACAGCAGTTTGGCTTCCAGTACTTCGTTGCTGTCGAAGACGTCGTAGATCGGGCGAATGCCGGTTTCCTTCTGGAAGTTGTCGAGGGTGTCCTCGGCGATGTAGTCCGACCAGTTGTAGACGTTTACCACTTCCTCTGCGGTGACTGCGGTGCTGATGGATACAGCAGTGGCCGTTGCCAGCAGGGTCTTGCCCAGATGTTTCATCATCGTTTCAACTCTCCATCCATTGTTTGGAAACGCAGTGTCGGCGTGGACGCATCCCCTGTGCTTGGGGGAGTGCGTCCACTGGCCAGCATAGCCGCTGGTCGGACGCCGTGCGATCAAACGCCCAGCTGTTCAGCTACCAGATCAAGCACTTTCCAGGCCTTCTCGACGAGCTCATCGATTTCGTCGCGGCTGATGACCAGCGGCGGTGACATGATCATGGTGTCACCGACCGCACGCATTACCAGACCGTTGGCGACGCAGAGATCGCGGCACAATGTGCCGGCGGTACCCTTGTCCTGGAAGCGCTCGCGGGTTGCCTTGTCCTTGACCAACTCGATAGCGCCGAGCAGGCCAACACCGCGAACTTCACCGACCAGACGATGCGCTGCCAGGCCGGCAATCTTGTCCTGCAAATACGGTGCCGCTTCGTCGCGAACGTACTCGACAATTTTTTCGTCGCGCATGATGCGCAGGTTTTCCAGGCCGACAGCAGCCGATGCCGGGTGACCGGAGTAGGTGTAGCCGTGGTAGAACTCGCCGCCGTGCTCGAGCAGGGTTTCAACCATGCGATCACTGACAATCACGCCACCCATCGGCAGATAACCGGAGGTCATGCCCTTGGCAATCGGCATCAGGTCGGGCTTGAGGTCGTAGTGCTGGCTGGCGAACCACTGGCCGGTACGACCGAAGCCACAGATGACCTCGTCGATGACCAGCAGGATGTCGTACTTGGCGAGGATGCGCTTGATCTCCGGCCAGTAGGTATCCGGCGGGATAATCACGCCGCCTGCGCCCTGGATTGGCTCGGCAATAAATGCAGCGACCTGATCCTCGCCCAGTTCAAGAATCTTGGCTTCGAGCTGCTGTGCCGCCCAGATACCGAACTCGTCGGGAGACATGTCGCCACCCTCGCCGTACCAGTACGGCTGCGGGATGTGGACGATGCCGGGAATCGGCAGGTCGCCCTGCTCGTGCATCACCGACATGCCGCCGAGGCTGGCGCCGGCAACGGTCGAACCGTGGTAGCCGTTGACGCGGCCGATGATGGTCTTCTTGGTCGGCTTGCCTTTGAGATCCCAGTGCCGGCGAACCATGCGCAGCACGGTGTCGTTGGACTCGGAGCCGGAGCCGGTAAAGAACACGTGGTTCATGTGCTCGGGAGCGACTTCCGCGATAGCCTTGGCCAGTTCGATGGCCGGCGGGTTGGCGCACTGGAAGAAGCTGTTGTAGTAGGGCAGCTTGAGCATCTGTTGGTAAGCCGCTTCAGCCAGTTCCTTGCGTCCGTAGCCGATGTTTACACACCACAGACCGGCCATCCCGTCGAGCACCTTGTTGCCTTCACTATCCCAGAGATACACACCCTCGGCGCGCTCGATGATGCGCGTGCCGCGCTCACCCAGCTCCTTGTGATCGGTAAACGGGTGCAGGTAGTGGGCGGCGTCCATGGCCTGCAGTTCGGCGGTGTTGAGTTTGCTCATGCGGTACTCCGATTTCCGTGATGTCGCTGCCCTCCGGCAGCGACCGTTGCAAGGTTATGGGCTCAGACAGACAGCAGCAGGAACTCGCGCTCCCAGGAGCTGATCACCCGTTTGTAGTTTTCGTGCTCCGCGCGTTTGACCGCGACGTAGCCACGACAGAACTTGCTGCCCAGAACGCTTTCGACGTCTTTGCATTGCTCCATGCGCTCCAGTGCCGACTCAATGGTCAGTGGCAGGCGCAGGTTGCGGCGCTCGTAGGCACGGCCCTTGACCGGGGCCGAGGGCGAGATCTGATTTTCCATGCCGAGGTAACCGCACAGCAGGCTGGCGGCGATGGCGATGTAGGGGTTGGCGTCGGCGCCCGGCAGGCGGTTCTCGACCCGGCGGTTCTGCGGATTGGAGTCCGGGACGCGCAGGCCGGCGGTGCGGTTTTCTTCGCCCCACTCGACGTTCACCGGTGCCGAGGTATCGGGCAGGAAGCGGCGGAACGAGTTGACGTTCGGGGCGAACAGCGGCAGCACCTCTGGAATGTAGCGCTGCAGACCACCGATGTGGTGCAGGAACAGTTCGCTCATGCTGCCGTCGTCGTTGGAGAAAATGTTCTTGCCGGTTTTTGCATTAACAATGCTCTGGTGCAGGTGCATGGCACTGCCCGGCTCATTGGTAATCGGCTTGGCCATAAAGGTAGCAGTCATGTCGTGCTTGAGCGCGGCCTCGCGCATGGTGCGCTTGAATACCTGAATCTGGTCGGCCAGATGCAGCGGGTCGCCGTGACGGAAGTTGATTTCCATCTGCGCAGTGCCTTCCTCGTGGATCAGGGTGTCCAGATCCAGGCCCTGGGCTTCACACCAGTCGTACATGTCTTCGAACAGCGGATCGAATTCGTTCGCGGCGTCGATGGAAAAGGACTGGCGACCGGTTTCCTGGCGGCCGGAGCGGCCGATCGGTGGCTGCAGCGGTAGGTCCGGATCCTCGTTGCGGCGGGTCAGGTAGAACTCCATCTCCGGTGCAACGATCGGCTTCCAACCCTTCTTTTCATACAGCTTGAGAACGGTCTTGAGCACGTTGCGCGGGGCCATCTCGATGGGATTGCCCATCTTGTCGAAACAGTCATGGATGATCTGTGCGGTCGGTTCCAGCGCCCACGGCACCATGAACATGGCGGTTTCGTCCGGCTTGCAGATCATATCGATGTCAGCCGGATCGAGCAGGTCGTAATAGATGTCGTCTTCTACATAGTCGCCGGTAACCGATTGCAGAAGAATGCTTTCGGGCAGGCGCATGCCTTTTTCGGAAATGAACTTCATGGTAGGGGCAATCTTGCCCCGTGCAATGCCGGTCAGGTCGCCAACCATGCATTCCACTTCAGTAATCTTGTTTTCTTTCAGCCAGCTTTCAATCTTGTTCATAACTGCCTCAGGAGTGCCGCGACGCGCGGGCCCGGCAGGCGTTTCCGAACGCCTGGAAGATCGACAGGTAAAATGGGTTGCGGGTTACCTGCCATTCGGGGTGCCACTGTACGCCGACAGCGAATTGGGTTGCCTGACTGACCGAGAAAGCCTCGATCAGTCCATCGGGTGCTGTCGCTTCAGGCTGCAGACCGGCTCCCAGTGTAGCGACTCCCTGAGTGTGCAGGGAATTGACCTGGGCCGAACTGCAGCCTGAAATTTCGTAGAGCAACCCCCCGGGCTCGAGCCTTACTTCGTGAGCTGGTCCATACTGAATGTCGACCGGCTGATCCTTGTCTTCGCGGTGTTCGATATAACCGCCGACTTCATAGAGTCGCTGGTGCAGTGTGCCGCCGAAGGCGACGTTCATTTCCTGAAAGCCGCGACAGATGCCGAGTACCGGCACGCCGCGGTCTATGGCGGCGCGAATCAGCGGTAACGTGGTGGCATCGCGCTTGGGGTCGTGCTTGGTGCCTTCGGCACTGCCCGGCCCACTATAATGATGGGGTTCGACGTTGGACGGGGATCCGGTAAACAGAATGCCGTCCAGCAGGTCGAGTAACTGATCGCTGTCCAAGCGTTCGCCAAGAGCTGGAATCAGCAGCGGCAAGCCTTCGGCGCCATCTACAACGCCGAGAATGTACTTCTCACCGACGATGTTGAAGGGGTGGAGGCCGAGCTGTTCTGAGCAGCAGACGATTCCGATGACGGGTTTGCGTACGGCGGACATTGGCGGTTCCAGAAAGTCAGTTACACGTTGTATGCGACAGCATTGTTGTTCGTTTTTTCGTACAATAGCAATAAAAAATAATTAACACAAAGACCAAAAATAACGAACACATGGGCCGCTGATTTTCGTCATTATTCGCCATGCGTGGCCTTTAATAGTGCAGTGCGCACCATGTTTGTGCGGTATCAGTTCTATTGACTCCGAAGGGCCTTTCGGATTAACTCACAGCTGGTAAGTTCTGTGATTGATATATTTTACAAATAACAGGTGAAATCCCATGCAGCCCCAAGCCGGAGCGGATGCTGTAACCGCCATCGCCGCCACGTCCAGTGAGCCGGTAGGCATCCAGGAAGCGGAGGCCTTTTTGGCCGCGCATCCGGAAACTCATTTTATTGACCTTCTTATTGCTGATATGAACGGTATTGTGCGCGGCAAGCGTATTGATCGTTCTGCGTTGGCTAAAGCGTTCGAGAAGGGCATCGCATTGCCGGCATCGGTCTTTGCGCTCAATATCCAAGGTACGACCGTAGAAGAGACCGGCCTCGGTCTGGAGATCGGCGATGCAGATCGCATCTGTTTGCCGATCCCTGGAACGCTGACGGTCGAGCCATGGCAGAAGCGTCCAACCGGACAGCTGCTGATGACTATGTACGAGTTGGACCGCAAGACCCCCTTCTTCGCTGACCCCCGCTATGTTCTGCAACGTATTGTAGAGCGCTTCAAGGACCTCAAACTGACCCCGGTTTCTGCCTTCGAGCTGGAGTTCTACCTGATTGACCAGGAGAACATCACCGGTCGTCCGCAGCCGCCGCGCTCTCCGATGTCCGGCAAGCGTCCGAATTCGGTTCAGGTCTACTCCATGGATGATCTGGACGAATACGCCGAGTTTCTTGAGGACGTCATCGAAGCTGCCCACGAGCAGGGCATCCCCGCTGACGCCATCGTAGCCGAGTCGGCTCCGGGGCAGTTCGAGGTCAACCTGCATCACGTCGATGATCCGGTGAAGGCCTGTGACTTCAACGTGCTGCTCAAGCGGGTGATCAAGAACGTCGCGTATGACCATGAAATGGACACCACGTTCATGGCCAAGCCCTATTACGATCAGGCCGGTAACGGCATGCACGTGCATATCAGCCTGATGGATGAGAATGGTCGTAACATCTTCGCGCCCAATCCGGATGGCAGCCTGAGCGACACCTTGCGCTGGGCGATTGGTGGTTTGCTGGAAACGCTGCCGCAGTACATGGCGTTCCTCTGCCCCAACGTTAACTCCTACCGCCGCTTCAGCCCGAGCTTCTTCGTGCCGTGTGCGCCGACCTGGGGTATCGATAACCGTACGGTGGCCGTACGCGTACCGGGCGGCGAGCCTGAGGCGATGCGTATCGAGCACCGACTGGCCGGTGCTGACGCCAACCCGTATTTGTTGATGGCAGCATTGCTGTCGGCCATCCACTATGGCATCAGCAACAAAGTCGAGCCGCCGGAGATGACCGAGGGCAACGCCTACGATCAACACGAACCGTCGCTGCCGACCAACCTGCGCGACGCGTTGCGCGAGTTGGAGGGTTCCGAGGTGATGAAGGAATACATCGGCGAGGAATATCTGGACGTCTTCGTGCTGTGTAAGGAAAGCGAGATGGAGGAGTTCGAAAAGACGATCTCCGATCTTGAGTACATGTGGTACCTGCACACCGTCTAAGGGCGTGCGGAGCTGGTTAGCGCTTCCTTGTGAACGTTACCTATCACAATCCCGCCTTCTGGCGGGATTGTGCTTTATGCGAGAGCCTTTGTGATGAATGATTCCTGGTATCGGGCCAGCGTGCCTGTGGCGTCACCCCGCGCGCAGCTTGCCGGTGCGCTGGAGGCCGATGTTTGTGTGGTGGGTGCAGGTTTTACCGGCTTGTCTGCTGCGCTCGAGCTGGCGGAGGCCGGGCGCAGTGTGATCGTGCTTGAGGCAGAGGATGTCGGCTGGGGCTGCTCCGGGCGTAACGGTGGGCAGATCAATCCGGGGGTAGCCTGTGATCACGCACGAGTGGTGCGTGAACTGGGCGAGGCTGATGCGCGGCGGGTTTGGCAGCTTGGGCTGGATGGGGTTGATCTGCTGCGCGATCGCGTGGAGCGGCATGAGATCGACTGTGACCTCAAGTGGGGGATTCTGCTGGTCGCCAACAAGGCGCGACAGGTTCCCGAGCTGCATGCCTGGCAGCAGGAGCTGGCGGAGCTGGGCTACGACCGCCTCGAGTTCCATGACCGCGCGGCTCTGCAGGGGTTGCTGCGTGCTGATTATCACGCCGGGGTCATGGATTGGGGTGGTGGCGACCTGCACCCGCTCAAGTACGCTCAGGGCTTGGCGCGTGCGGCCGAGCAGGTGGGTGTGCGTATCTTCGAGCGCTCGGCGGTGCAGGCCTATCAGGAGCGGGGTGGGCGGGTAGAGGTGCAGACAGCGGCCGGGTGCGTACGTGCCGGCCATCTGCTGCTGGCCGGCAACGCCTACCTTGGCAAGCTGTTGCCCTGGTATCGCAAGGGCTTTATGCCGATCGGCAGCTATATCGGTGCGACCCGACCGCTCGGTGATGTGGCCGAGCAACTCATTCCCTCGCGTGCAGCGGTGTGTGACATGAACACACTGATTGATTATTACCGTCTGACGCCTGATAACCGCTTACTGTTCGGCGGGCGGGCCAGTGCCCGGGATGCGCGGCCGGATGCGTTGCGCCAGACCATGCGCCAGCGCATGGGGCTGGTATTTCCGCAATTGGCGGGGGAGGACTTCGAGTACCTGTGGGGTGGCCAGGTAGCGATGACCATGAGCAAGGCGCCGGTGTTTGGCCGGCTGGGCAAGCGGGTGCTGTTCACGCAGGGCTACTCTGGGCAAGGCGTTGCGCTGGCTGGCTTGGCCGGTAAGTTGATGGCCGAGACGGTGCTGGGCGATGCGCGCAATTTTGACCTGATGGCGCGCTGGCGCCACTTGCCGGTCCCGCCGGGTACGCCGCTGCAGACCGCTATCCGGGCGCTGGCATTGCTGTGGTATCGTCTGCAGGACAGTCGCCAGTAGAGAGCTTTCATGAGTCGAGCCGCCCCGAAACGTCGCGCCAGCAGTCAGGAGCGGATCGACCGTATCCTCGAGGCGACCACCGCTCTGCTTGATCGGGGCGGGCTGAGCGCGCTGTCGATCTACGCCATCGCCGAGCAGGCCGGTATCCCGCCGTCGTCGGTCTATCACTTCTTTCCGCAGGTCAGTGACGTGTTAGCGGCGCTGGCCGAGCGCCTGTTTCTTGAGCTGGATGCGGTGTTACAGGTGCCGCCGGCGGCCAGCCCTGCAAGCTGGATGGCACTGGTCGCGGATATCGAGCAGCGTTTCCAAAGCTACTACCGCAGTAACCCTGCCGCCCGTGAACTACTCCTCGCTGGACACGATCTTGCCGCCATTCGGCAGGCCGATCAGCAGCACGACCAACTGCTGGGGCGGCGCTTTCAGCAGTGCCTGGCCGATGCCTTTGTGCTACCGCCGTTGCCAGACGATGTGGATATTTTTGCGCTGGCCATGCAGGCGGCGGACAAGTTGCTTGCCGTCGGCTATCAACAGGCCGGCGAGTTGTCTGACCCGATCTGCCGTGAGGCGACGCGGTTGATGACAGCCTATCTTGGTGTCTACCTGCCGCCGGTACTGGCGCGCGTCGAGGGCGATTGAGTGGGGCCGTTGCGATGGTGGCGTGAGCGCAGCGAGCAGCGCCAACTGCAGCGTCTGCAGCGTGACCTGGATCCCGCGCTGTGGCAGCAGGCGCTGGGTGATTGGTCCAGCTACGGTCAACTGGATGCCCGGCAGCGCGAGCGCCTGCACGATACCGCTCTGCGCTTTCTGCTGCGCAAGCACCTGCACCCGCTGGAAGGCGTCGAGCTGGATGATGCGCTGCGCCTGAGAGTCGCCGGCATGGCGGCGCTGCCGATACTGGAGATCGGGCTGGACTGGTACGACGGCTGGCGCACGCTGGTGTTTTACGATGGTCCGTTCCGTACCCGGCAACAATGGCGGGACGAAGCGGGGGTCGTCCACGAAGCGGTGCGCGAGCTAAGTGGTGAGGCTTGGCTGCATGGACCGGTCGTGTTGTCGCTGGAGGATGTGCGTCATTCGGGTAAGGCTGACGGGTTCAACGTGGTCATTCATGAGCTGGCGCATACGCTGGACATGCGTTCATCCTCTGCCAATGGGGCGCCACCGCTGCACCGGGGGATGAGTCGGGCCGACTGGGCCCGGGACATGCAGGCCGCCTGGGATGATCTGGCCCACCGTGCCGAGCGCGGCGAGCACCTGCCCCTGGATGCCTACGCGCTGGAGGCGCCGGCCGAATTCTTTGCTGTGCTGTCGGAAAGCTTTTTCGAGTGCCCGCAGGTTCTGCACACGACCTGGCCAGCGGTGTATCGTCATTTGACCGATTTTTATCGACAAGACCCCCTGAGCAGGCATACCTGAGGGGCAGCTCGACGGCGACCGGGCTATGCTTGTTCGTGCGAAGCTGGAGCTGAGTCGGTTAAATATCGAGAAAATATCAGTTCATGCATTGCTAGGCGTTTGTTGATTGGGTATAAGTCGATATTTATCGGCTTTTAAAATCGCTTTTACCTTCAGGAGTGCGTCATGACCCGTACCGTTACCGTAGCTGCAACCCAGATGGGCTGTTCCTGGGATCGTCAGGCCAACCTTGCTCAGGCAGAGACGCTGGTGCGCGAGGCGGCAGCCAAGGGTGCTCAGATCATTCTGATTCAGGAACTGTTTGAAACCCCGTATTTCTGTCAGAAGCCGAATGCGGATTATCTGCAGCTGGCGACGCGGGTTGAAGACAATCCGGCGATTCAACATTTCCAGGCCTTGGCCAAAGAACTGTCGGTGGTTCTGCCGATCAGCTTCTTCGAGCTGGCTGGCCGCGCACGTTTCAACAGCATCGCGATCATTGATGCCGACGGCAGCAATCTCGGTATCTACCGCAAGAGCCACATCCCGGACGGCCCCGGTTACCACGAGAAGTACTACTTCAACCCGGGCGACACCGGCTTTAAGGTGTGGCAAACCCGTTACGCCAAGATCGGCGTCGGTATCTGCTGGGATCAGTGGTTCCCCGAGTGTGCGCGTAGCATGGCGCTGATGGGGGCTGAGCTGCTGTTCTACCCGACCGCCATCGGCAGTGAGCCGCATGACAACAGCATCAACTCGCGAGATCACTGGCAGCGCGTGCAGCAGGGCCATGCCGGCGCCAACCTGATGCCGCTGATTGCCAGCAACCGCATTGGTCGCGAAGAACAGGATGGTTACGACATCACCTTCTACGGCTCTTCCTTTATCGCCAACCAGTTCGGCGAGAAGGTGCAGGAGCTGAATGAAACCGAAACCGGTGTACTGGTGCAGACCTTTGATCTGGATGAGCTGGAGCACATTCGCAGCGCCTGGGGTGTATTCCGTGACCGCCGTCCAAATCTGTACGGCCCGGTCAAAACCCTGGATGGCGAACTGGAGTCCTGAGTCGATGTTCAATCTGCATACCACGCCGCGCCACGATGGTTATTTCATGCCCGCCGAGTGGGCGCCGCACAGTCAGACCTGGATGATCTGGCCCGAGCGGCCGGATAACTGGCGCCAGCAGGCCGTGCCGGCGCAGGCTGCCTTTGCCGCAGTCGCCCAGGCGATTGCCGGCTTCGAACCGGTCACCGTTGGCGTTTCTGCGAGTCAGTATGCCAACGCCTGCGCCCAGCTGGACCATCCGGGTATCCGGGTCGTTGAGCTGAGCAGTAATGACGCCTGGGTGCGCGACACCGGGCCCACCTTTGTCGTTAATGGGCAGGGCGGATTGCGCGGCGTGGATTGGGCGTTTAATGCGTGGGGCGGCGAGTTGGGTGGCTTGTACGCGGATTGGTCGCTGGATGATCAGGTGGCCAGCAAGATTTTGTCGATGGAGCGGTGTCCGCGTTATCGCACTGAGGGCTTCGTGCTCGAAGGCGGTTCAATTCATGTCGACGGCGAAGGGACGCTGCTGACCACCGAAGAATGCCTGCTCAACCCTAACCGCAACCCGCACCTGCAGCGTGAGGAAATCGAGCTGCAGCTGGCAGAGCACTTGGGGATCAGCAAGGTCATCTGGCTGCCGGACGGGTTGTTCAACGATGAGACCGACGGCCACGTCGACAACTTTTGTTGTTTTGTCCGCCCGGGCGAAGTGCTGCTGGCCTGGACCGACGATCCTGAGGACCCCAATTACCCTCGTTGTCAGGCTGCAGCGCAGGTGCTGGCTGCCGAGCGTGACGCACAGGGGCGGGAGCTGATCGTGCACCGGATTCCGATCCCGGGGCCGATCCATGCCACGGCTGAGGAGTGTGCGGACGTGCTGGCGGTGGACGGCAGTCAGGCGCGCGACCCTGCCATTCGTCTGGCCGGCTCATACGTGAATTTTCTAATCGTCAACGACGGCATCGTGGCGCCCAGCTTCGATGATCCGCGTGACGCCGAGGCGCTGGAGGTTCTGCAGCAGGTGTTTCCGGAGCGTCGGGTGGTAACCGTGCCCGGGCGTGAAATTCTGCTTGGTGGTGGCAACATTCACTGCATCACCCAGCAGCAACCGTTGGTCGGATGATCGGGGCGGACCTGGCTCACATACCGTACTTGAGTACTGGAGACTGCCAGGGGCAGAGGGCATAATCGGCGTGCACCAATACGGAGCCGAGCGCTCAAGCTCGGCGGTTTCAGGATGTAATCCGTCCAGAAGGAATTTCCATGTCGTTTATCAAGACTCTTCCCTTTCCGCTTGCCCGTGGCGCCGTGGCGCTGGGTATGGCGGTCACCCTTGCTGGCTGTGCAGCGACTCAGAGCACCAGCGGTTTTGATGCCGCCGGTCAGGCTCGCCTGCAAGGCGAAATCACCAGCAGCAGTCCGGTCAACTTCAGCGATGGTTCGCATCACCAGGTTTTCAGTTTGAAACTGAAGCAGGGTGATCTGGTCCGCGTTCAGCAGAGTGGCGCGCTGGATGGCGCGGTGCTGACGCTGGTCGACGAGCACAATCAACTGGTCAATGGCCCGAACCAGGGCGCCCTGCACCTGACGCCGGAAATCGATGGTACCTACCGCCTGGGTGTCAGCGGTGGCAGCCCGAGCACCTTTGGCCCGTTCCAGTTGACGCTGGAAAAAGTGACTCCGCGTAACAGCGGTGCGCTGGAGCTGGATCAGCCGGTCTTTGGCCTGCTGACCCGCAACAGCAATGCCAATACCTACACCTTGAACGTTGCCGAGGCAGGTCTGTACGAGATTCTGATGACCTCTGACGAGCTGGACACCGTGCTCAAGCTCAGCGGCGGTTCGGTTTCCGCAGAAGACGACGATAGCGGCGGTGGCACCAACTCCCGGCTGACAGTGCAGCTCGAGCCGGGCAGCTATCAGGTAATCGCCACCGCGCTGGACGATCCGGCTGAAGGCGCATATGACCTGAACGTGACCAGCCGTCCGTTGCCGGAGGGTGTCGAACTGGTCAATGGTGGTGAGATCGAACTGGGTACCAGCATCACCGGTCTGGCTGACAGCAGCCCGAAGATCTACACCGTCAACGTCGCCGAGCGTTCGCTGCTGCGTCTGCTAATGAGCTCGCCGGTCGTCGACAGCTACCTGAGCCTGCAAGGCCCGGGTGTTGACGTCACCGACGATGATGGCGCCGGCGATAACCTGGATGCAGCAATCACTACCCTGGTTAGCCCCGGTAGCTACCGGATCAGCGCATCGACTGCCGATGGTAGTGCCGGCCTGTTCACCCTGACCAGTGCGACCCAGCCGATCAGTGGTTCGGGCTCCAGTCTGCGTCCGGGCGAGGCGGTATCCGGCTCGCTGTCAGGTGCCAGTGCCCAGAAGACGCTGGTGATCAGTGAGGCTGGCGCTTACAAGGTAGAGCTGTATGCCGGCGACTTCGATGCCATGCTCAAGCTGAGCGGCAACGGCGTTGAGCTGGAAGATGATGATGGCGCGGGGGGTACTAACTCGCGTATCAGCAGCTACCTGGAAGCAGGACGCTATACGCTGAGTGCCAGCAGCTACGACAACAATGGTCGCGGCAGCTTCGTTATCAGCGCCGAGCGCGAGTAAGTAACGGCAGCACCGATCGATTCCGTTTGCCCGGTAGCGCGCAGGCGGAATCAGTCGGCACTTGTCAGGAAGCCGGCAGCCCGCGCGGGCTGCCGGTTAATAACGGCAGATCAGCCGTTGAGCAGGGCGCGGCCGCGCTGGACGGCTGCAAGCACCTGAGCCGGTGCGGTGCCGCCGATGTGGTCACGGGCGTTGACCGAACCTTCCAGTGTCAGCACGTCAAAGACATCCTGTTCGATCTGGTCGCTGAAGCGGCGCAGTTCGTCCAGCGACATTTCCGCCAGGTCCTTCCCTGAATCTACGCCGTACTTGACCGCATGCCCGACGATCTCGTGGCAGTCGCGGAAGGGGATACCCTTGCGGACCAGGTAATCAGCCAGGTCGGTAGCGGTCGAGAAACCGCGCAGGGCTGCCTCGCGCATCACCTCAATGCGTGGCTCGATCGCCGGGATCATATCGGCAAAGGCCCGCAGGCTGTCGCGCAAGGTGTCGACTGCGTCGAACAGCGGTTCCTTGTCTTCCTGGTTGTCCTTGTTGTACGCCAGCGGTTGACTCTTCATCAGCGTCAGCAGGCCCATCAGGTGACCGTAGACGCGGCCGGATTTGCCGCGCACCAGCTCGGGTACGTCCGGATTCTTCTTCTGCGGCATGATCGATGAGCCGGTACAGAAGCGGTCGGGCAGGGCGATGAAGTTGAACTGGGCGCTGGTCCACAGCACCAGCTCCTCGGAGAAGCGCGACAGGTGCATCATCGCCAGCGAAGCTGCGGCGCAGAATTCGATGGCGAAGTCGCGGTCGGATACGCCGTCCAGCGAGTTGCCGGAGATGGCTTCGAAGCCGAGCAGCTCACAGGTAACGCTGCGGTCGATCGGGTAGGTGGTGCCAGCCAGTGCGGCAGAGCCCAGCGGCATGCGGTTGACCCGCTTGCGGCAGTCGATCAGGCGTTCGCGGTCACGCTGCAGCATCTCGAACCAGGCCAGCAGGTGGTGGCCGAAGGTCACCGGCTGCGCGGTCTGCAGGTGGGTAAAGCCGGGCATGATCACCGCATTGTGGCGCTCGGCCTGATCGAGCAGGCCGGTTTGCAGGCGAATCAGCTCAGCGACGATGACGTCGATCTCTTCGCGTAGCCAGAGACGAATATCGGTCGCCACCTGGTCGTTGCGGGAACGGCCGGTGTGCAGTTTCTTGCCAGTGATACCGATGCGGTCGGTCAGTTTGGCTTCGATGTTCATGTGCACGTCTTCGAGGTCGACGCGCCAGTCGAATTGTCCGGCTTCGATTTCACCGCGGATGGCGTTGAGGCCATCGATGATGGTGTCGCGCTCGGCATCGGTCAGTACGCCAACCTTGGCCAGCATGGTGGCGTGGGCAATCGAGCCCTGGATGTCGTGCTTGTACAGACGCTTGTCGAAATCCACCGAGGCGGTGAAACGGGCAACGAAGGCGTCGACCGGTTCGCTGAACCGGCCACCCCAGGATTGGTTGGTTGTCTTATCTTGGCTCATGTCTCGGATGGGTCCGCTGCGTATTGAAGGCGCATAGCATAGCATTTCACGCTTGCGCGATGGCGTTCGGCTGGAAGACACTGGCGCGATGAAGAACGGATTCTGGACGTTGCTCAAACAACCCTACGACGGAGAGGATTTTTTTCTCCCCGATCTGTGCTCGTCCGTGGCTGTTTTTACCCTCATTATCCTGGCCCAACTGGTGGTGCTGGTGTGGGTCCTGGCACAGCCCGTGGTCGGTGTTTTCGACTGGATCCAGCTGGCGATGGCGTCGCTGTTCGTGCAGTGGATCGTGCTGCTGTCGGCGGCGCTGCTATGCCGTTTGCGGGGCTGGATGCAGCGCAGGCCGCTGGTGCTGGCGGTAGCCGTTTGCTACGCCGTGGTGATCGCGCCGACCCTGCTGTTTACCGTGCTTGGCGATTGGGTCGTTTACCGGGGCATGCGTGGCGCGCTGCACTGGGAGATTGAGCAATTGCTGCGGCATGGGCTGATCGCGCTGATCATGACCAGTCTGCTGCTGCGCTACTTTTATCTGCAGCAACAATGGCAGCGTCAGCATCAGGCCGAATTGCGCTCGCGGCTGCAGGCCCTGCAGTCACGCATCCGGCCACATTTTCTGTTCAACAGCCTCAACAGCATTGCCAGCCTGATCGAAATCGCACCGATCAAAGCCGAGCAGGCGGTGCTCGATTTGTCTGATTTGTTTCGCGCGAATCTCGCCAGCCCGGACACCCTGTCCAGTTGGGGTGAGGAGCGGGTTTTGTGCGAAGGGTATCTGCGCATCGAACAGTATCGCCTGGGCGAGCGCATGCGCGTGCATTGGGCGGTTGCCGAACTGCCTGATGAGACGCCAATGCCATTGCTGACTCTGCAGCCGCTGCTCGAGAACGCTATTCTGCATGGACTGCAGCCGCGAGTGGATGGCGGCGATATTCACATCGAAGGGCGGTTGCAGGATGGCTTGGTTGAACTTGTGGTGCGCAATACCTGTCCTCAGGAGACAGACTCCCATCAGGGCGCCCATATGGCGATGGGGAATATCCGCGCCCGGCTGCAGGCGCTGTTTGGCGAGCAGTCGAAACTGGAAGGCTGGCGGGATGGGGAATGCTACTTCAGTAAGCTGGTCTATCCTGTAAAACAACGTCCAACAATGGCAGAGAAGTCATTATCGAATGAAAGTACTGATCGCTGATGATGAACCGCTGGCCCGCGAGCGGCTGGCGCGACTGGTCGGTTCACTGCCGGGGTACAAGGCATTACCGGAGATGGCCAGCAACGGTCACGAGGCGCTGCAACTGGTAGAGGAACACCATCCGGATATCGTTTTGCTCGACATCCGCATGCCCGGACTGGACGGCCTGCAGACTGCCGCCAAACTCTGTGAGAATGCCGAGGCTCCAGCCGTCGTATTTTGCACTGCGCATGGTGAATACGCGCTGGATGCTTTTGCCGTCAGCGCCGTGGGCTATCTGCTCAAGCCGGTGCGCAGCGAAGCGCTGGCCGAGGCGCTGTCCAAGGCGCAGCGGCCCAACCGCATGCAGCTGGCCAACCTTGGCAAGGCCAGTACGCCGACCGAGGGGGCGCAAGCCCGTAGTCATATCAGTGCCCGCACTCGCAAGGGCATTGAACTGATTCCGATTGAGGATGTGCTGTATTTCATTGCCGATCATAAGTACGTCACCTTGCGCCACGTGAACGGCGAGGTGTTGCTGGACGAACCGCTCAAGGCGCTGGAGGAGGAATTCGGAGATCGCTTTGTGCGTATCCACCGTAATGCGCTGGTAGCGCGAGCGCGCATCGAGTGCCTGCAGCGAACCTCCATGGGCCACTTCGAATTGTGTCTCAAGGATCTCGAGGGGGAGAGCCTGACAGTCAGCCGGCGCCATGTGCCGGGGGTGCGCCGTTTGATGGAGCGTCTGTGAGCGGCCTGCGACACCCGTCCGCGTGGATGCCCGTCTGACCATGGCGTATGATGCGACCTGGTTTGAAGCGAGAGTCCCATGAGTCGACATCTGCGAATTGCCACCCGCAAGAGCGCCCTGGCCCTGTGGCAGGCCGAGTATGTGAAGGCGCGTCTCGAACAGCTGGACCCGGCGCTCAGCGTCAGTCTGGTCCCGATGGTTAGCCGCGGCGATCAGCTGCTGGATTCACCGCTGGCCAAGATCGGCGGCAAGGGGCTGTTCGTCAAGGAGCTGGAAACCGCCATGCTCAATGACGAGGCAGATCTGGCGGTGCACTCCATGAAGGATGTGCCGATGCAGTTCCCGGAAGGCCTGGGTCTGTATGCCATCTGCGAGCGCGAAGATCCGCGCGACGCCTTTGTCTCCAACAACTTTGATCACCTCGACAGCTTGCCGGCAGGCAGTGTGGTCGGCACCTCCAGCCTGCGCCGTCAGGCGCAGATCATGGCGCGTCGTCCCGATCTGCAGATTCGCTTTCTGAGAGGCAATGTGAATACGCGTCTGGCCAAGCTGGACGCCGGTGAGTATGACGCGATCATCCTGGCGACGGCTGGCTTGGTGCGACTGGGTTTCGGTGAGCGTATTCGCTACGCGATGCCGCCGGAAGAAAGTCTGCCGGCGGGCGGTCAGGGCGCGGTCGGCATCGAGTGCCGGAGCGCTGATAGTGAACTGCAGGCGCTGCTGGCCAAACTCAATGATGAGGATAGTGCTCTGCGCGTGCGTGCCGAGCGGGCGCTCAATACCCGCCTGAACGGTGGCTGTCAGGTACCGATTGCCTGCTATGCCGAACGCGAGAATGGCCAGCTGTGGCTGCGCGGCCTAGTGGGTGATCCGGATGGTCAGCGGTTGTTGCGCGCTGAAGCCCGCGGCCCGGAAAGTGACCCGGAGACGCTGGGTATCGCGGTGGCTGAGGATCTGCTGGCGCAGGGCGCGCAGGCCATTCTGGATGCCGTATACGAGGAGGCGCCCGCGCGGTGAGCGGGTGCCTGCTGCTGACCCGTCAGGCGGCGGACAATCAGCGCTTGGCTGCGCGGTTTGCAGCTGAGGGCATAGAAACCTGCAGTGTGCCGCTGCTGGCGCTGGAGCCGTGTGATGAAGGGCCGGTAGAGCGGCAGCGCATGCTTGATCTGGATCGCTATCACGCGGTGGTGGTGGTCAGCCCGACGGCTGCCAGATTGGGGTTGGAGCGGCTTGACCGCTACTGGCCACAACCGCCGGTAGGTATCGACTGGCTTGCGGTTGGCGCAGGGACCGCGCAGGTGCTGCGTGATTACGGACTGCCGGCGCAATGCCCGGAGCAAGGCCAGGACAGCGAGGCATTGCTGGCAATGCCGCTGTGGCAGGAGCATTTTGCCCGGCCGGACCTGCGGGTACTGATCTGGCGTGGTGAGGATGGCCGTGAGCATTTGGCCGATCAGATTCGCGCTGTGGGTGGCACGGTGGACTATCTGCCACTCTATGCGCGCCGAGCACCGGAAGATCTCGCCGCTCGGCTGGCTGAGGCGGCGTCGCGGGTTGATCGGGCGGTGGTGCTCAGTGTGCAGGCTTTAGCAAACTGGCGCGTAGCCGCCGGTGCTGACTGGGAACGCCAGCGCCATTGGCGCTGCTGGGTGCCGAGTGAGCGGATTGCGGCGCAGGCCGCGGCTTGGGGTTGTACGGATGTAGTAACCTGTCGAGGTGCGGATGATGCCGCGCTGGTCGAGGCCGTGCTGACCGGCTCGTCGGGATGACAAAGGGGAAGCGTGTGGAACCGAGCGAAGCGAATAACAAGACCGAACAGCCGCCAAGTGTGGCCAAGCCCGAGGCCAGTAAGGCCGAACCGAGCAAGCCGAATCCGGCGACCAGTCGCAAACCGGCGCGCAGTGGCGGGGGTGGTCGTGGAGTAAGCTGGCTGGCGCTGTTGGTGGCCGCGGCCGCTTTGGGGTTGTCGGGCTGGCAATGGCAACAGGCCCGCCAGCAACAGCAGGCCCAGCTTGATTTGCTGGAGCAGCAGGCCAGTCAACTCGACAACGCGAATGCTCGTCTTGATCAGCGCCTCGATGGTGTTCCGCAGGGCAGCGACTGGGACGCAGCGCAGCGGCTGATCGCCGAAATGCAGCTGGGTCAGCAGGCGCTGGCTGATCGGTTGAAAGTATTGCAGGGCGATGGCCGTGATGAATGGAAGCTGGCCGAAGCGCAGTATCTGCTGCGCCTAGCGTCGCTGCGGCTGCTGGCCGTTCAGGACGTCGCTGCCGCGCGCGAACTGTTGGAAACCGTCGACGGCATTCTGAAGTCGATGCCCGATGCCGGGCTGTACGGCGTCCGCGAGCAACTGGCTAATTATCAGTCCGAACTGGAAAGCTTGCCCGAACTCGATCGCGCCGGCGTATTCCTGCGTCTTGGCGCCTTGCGTGATCAAGCCGAAACCCTTGCTGCATTGCCGGTCCCCGAGTTTGATCCGGATGAAGTCAGCACCGAAGAAGAGTACGCCGACCGCCTGCAACGTCGCGATCGCTGGGATCGGGTGCTGATGCGCCTTGAGCGTTATGTACGAGTCGACTTCCAGCGCGGCAAGGTGATTACCCCACTTTTGGACGATGCTGAATTGCAGCGTGTGCGTCGAACCCTGCAGCTGACGCTGGAGCAGGCCCAGTGGGCAGCTCTGCGTGGCGAGGACGAGGTCTATCAGGCCAGCCTGACTCAAGCAGAAAAGCTGCTGGCCCAGTACTTCGAGCTGGAGAATCCCAAGGTCCAGGCAATGCAGGCTCAATTGCAGGGGTTGCATGAGCGCGCAGTAACCTTGTCGCCTCCGGATCTGGCGCCCTTGCAGCAGAGCTTGGCTAATTACCTGCAGTCGCGTGCGACGCCGCAGGTCGAGGAGCCTGCTGATGAGTAAGAGCTATGTAGCGATTCTCGCGGTTGTGCTGGTTGCTGCGCTGTTAGGCATGGCGGTAGCCGAAGATCCCGGGTACCTGCTGATTGCCTGGCGCAACGTGTCGATCGAGACCAGTATCTGGGTTGGCATCGGCTTTCTGCTGGCGTGCTGGTTGTTGCTCTGGCTGGCCCGCTCGCTCTGGCGCCTGCTGACAGCGTCCGGTCGTCGCATCAACCCCTGGTCCAAGCGCAACCTGCAACAGCGCGCCAGCGCGCTGGCGACCCGCGGACTGCTTGAGTTTGCCGAAGGTCACTGGCAGCAGTCGGTGCGTTTGCTCAAGCGCTCGGCGCCGCATTCAGAATTGCCGCTGATCAACTATCTGGCAGCTGCCCGTGCCGCTAACGAGTTGGAAGACTACGCCGAATCCGACGCTCTGCTGCGTGAAGCCTATGAGGCAACGCCCAAGGCCGATGTAGCTATCGCCGTGACCCAGGCGCAGCTGCAGATGGTTCGTGGTCAGCTCGAGCAAGCGCTGGCGACCCTGACCCGCTTGCGCAAGGATCATCCCAAGCACCTGTATGCACTCAAGTTGATGAGTCAGGTTTATCTGCGTCTGGAGGACTGGGCCAGCTTGCTGGAGTTGTTGCCGGAACTGCGCAAGCACAAGGTGTTGCGCGAGGATGAACAGCAGGCACTGGAGCATCGGGTGCACGCCGCACTGCTGGCGCAGGCGGGGCAACGCTCTGCCGCCGCGGATGCGGATCCGGCCAGTTTGGTCATTGCCGCCTGGGAGCGCATGCCCAAACGGCTGCGTGAAGACCCGGAGCTGATCGAAGCCTATGCCCTGCAGCTACGTGGCCGTGGACGTGAAGAGATGGCCGAGGAGGCGCTGCGCGCGGGTCTGCAGCAGCAGTTCCACGAGCGCCTCGCGAACCTCTACGGGCTGGTCAAGGGTAAGGACTGCGCCCGACAGCTGGTGCATGTTGAACAGTGGCTGACCCAACATCCGCACAACGCGACTCTGTTGCTGGCGGCTGGTCGCCTCGCCCAGCGGAACAGTCTGTGGGGCAAGGCGCGCGACTATCTGGAAGCCAGCTTCGCCAGCCGCCGTGATATTCAGACCTGCGCAGAGCTGGCTCGCCTGCTTGATCGCATGGGGGATAGCGGTGGTTCTCAGCGCATCATTCGTGATGGCTTTGAAATGCTGGAAGATCACCTGCCGGCGCTGCCTCTGCCGAGCGAGCGTTAGCGGTCGATCTGGTGCAGGCCGCGGTTCAGCAACTGCCGCGCCTGCTCGCCGGCGTCGCCCGGGGCAAAACAGACATGCAGGCTCAGCTCGCCCAGCAGCTGTGGCGCAAAGGTCAGTCGCGCTGCATCGTTACGCAGCAAGGGTTCTTGCTGCAGCCAGTACTGCATCACCTGTTCGTCGATCACCACCAAATCCAGCCGCCCATACAATAGCTTGAGCAGGTTAAGTTCATCGCTGACGGCGGCTTCCACCTTCAGCTTGCCTGTCGCAACCAGTGCGTCGAACTCGGGCGAATTGCGATATCCGTTGACCACCCCGATCCGATAGCGCGCCAGTTCGTCCAGTTGGTGCCAGCTGAACGTCAGGTTGCTGCGATGGGCCAGGCCGAGGCGGCTGGTGCCGATACTGTCGGAGTACAGGCAGGGCAGGTTTTCCGCCTTGTACTCAGGAAAATAACCGACCACAAAAGGATCTTCGCTGGCGGACTTTATGGCTCGATTCCACGGCTGAAAGCGGATTAGCAGGGATTCGTTCTGGCTGCTTAGTGCTTGCCGCAGCAATTGTGGCAATGCGCCTTGACCGGGTAGCTCGGCGCCGCTGTAGGGTGGCCACTCGAGGCTGCTGAGTTCGATTGCCGCGACCGGGTTACAGAGCCACGCTAGCGCCGTCAGTATGCCAGCGAGCAGCGCCCGGGGTGGTCTGGCGCGACGCGGAGGGTATGCATGAGTCAACTCAGATACGTCCGCGTCCAGGGTCATGGTGTCGGCTACCGGGGAGCGTATGCGAAAGCGTCGGCGAGCATCTGCTCGGCCGGCATGCCGGCGGCGACCAGTGCATCCAGCGTGCCGTAGACCATGCCCGGCGAGCCGCTTACGACGAAGCGGTATTTGGCCAGATCGGCGATGTCCTCGCAGACGGCCTGATGCAGCATGCCCTGACGTTCCGGCCAGTCGGGTTGGTCGCTGATCACCCGGTGCAGATAGATATTGCTGGCTTGCTGCCAGCGTTGCCAGTGTGGCGCCTGGTAGAGGTCGTCACTGTGGCGCACGCCCCAATACAGGTGAATCGGGTGGCTAAAGTCCTGCTGCAGGCATTGCTCAACGATACTCTGCATTTGTGCCAGCCCGGTGCCGGCGGCAATCAATACCAGCGGCTGGTCCGGCAGCTCCGGCAGGCACGCCTCGCCAAAGGGCGCCTGAACGTGGGCGACCTTGTGGTGCTGGAGGTAGTCGATCACCGCCTGTGTGACCGGGTCGCGGGTCAGGATATGCAGCTCAAGCATCCGCTCTTCGCAGGGCGCGGAGGCAATCGAGAAGGCGGCCGGCTCGGCACCATCGCGTTCTAGCAAGAGGTATTGGCCGGGGTGGTAGCGCAGTGGCTTGCCGGCCGGGGTGCGCAGACGCACGCGCCAGACATCGCCACCCATTGGGCTGCACTCGACTACCTGACAGGCGAGCTTGCGCACTGGCAGTTGGCCTGGGGCGAGGATACCCTCCCAATGCAGCGCGCAATCTTCCAGCGGCTCGGCCACACAGGTGAATATTTCTTCTCCCGGGCCCGCCTCGCGGTTGTCGGGTAGCTTCACGCGACCGTGCAACAGGACTGCTGCGCAGACGTGGCAGTTACCATTGCGGCAGCTGTTCGGGGCATCAAAACCCTGACGGCGTGCTGCGTCGAGGATGGTTTCGCCCTGTTCGGCCTGTAGATCCAGACCGCCCGGCTCCAGTGTGACTCTCATCAATCAATACCCAATTCTGCCCAGAGCGCGTCAACGCGCTGGCGTACCTGTTTGTCCTGCTCGATCGCAACGCCCCACTCGCGTGTGGTCTCGCCCGGCCACTTGTTGGTCGCATCCAGACCCATCTTGCTGCCGAGCCCGGAGATCGGTGAGGCGAAATCGAGATAGTCGATCGGTGTGTTGTCGATCATCACGGTGTCACGCTTGGGGTCCATGCGGGTGGTGATGGCCCAGATGATGTCGTTCCAGTCGCGGATGTTGATATCGTCGTCCACCACGATCACGTACTTGGTGTACATGAATTGGCGCAGGAAGCTCCAGACGCCGAGCATTACCCGTTTCGCGTGTCCGGGGTACTGCTTCTTCATCGACACCACGGCCATGCGGTAGGAGCAGCCCTCCGGCGGCAGATAGAAGTCGGTGATCTCCGGGAATTGCTTCTGCAGCAACGGAACGAATACTTCGTTCAGCGCGACGCCGAGTACCGCCGGCTCATCCGGCGGGCGGCCGGTGTAGGTGCTGTGGTAGATCGGCTTCTCGCGCTGGGTGATGCGCTCGATGGTGAAGACCGGGAAGCGATCAACTTCGTTGTAGTAACCCGTGTGGTCGCCAAACGGCCCCTCGTCGGCCATTTCGCCCGGGTGGATAACCCCTTCGAGCACGATCTCGGCGCTGGAAGGCACCTGCAGGTTGGAGCCGCGGCACTTGATCAGCTCAGTACGCTGGCCGCGCAACAGACCGGCGAAGGCGTATTCGGACAGGCTGTCCGGCACTGGGGTCACGGCGCCGAGGATGGTGGCCGGGTCGGCACCCAGCACCACGGCAACCGGGAAGGGTTCGCCCGGGTGCGCCTTTTGCCACTCATGGAAGTCCAGCGCGCCGCCGCGATGGCTGAGCCAGCGCATGATCACCTTGTTGCGGCCAATCACCTGCTGGCGGTAGATGCCCAGGTTCTGTCGCTCCTTGTGCGGGCCGCGGGTCACCACCAGCCCCCAGGTGATCAGCGGACCGGCGTCCCCGGGCCAGCAGGTCTGTACCGGAATGCGGCCGAGGTCGACGTCGTCGCCTTCGAATACCTGCGCCTGACACGGGGCGTCCTTGACCACCTTGGGCGCCATGTTGATGACTTTCTTGAAGATCGGCAGTTTGGACCAGGCGTCTTTCAGACCCTTTGGCGGATCGGGTTCCTTGAGAAAGGCCAGCAGCTTGCCGATTTCGCGCAGCTCGCTGATGCTCTCGGCACCCATGCCCATGGCGACGCGCTCTGGCGTACCGAATAGGTTGCCCAGTACCGGCATATCGAAACCAGTGGGATTTTCAAACAACAGAGCGGGTCCACCCTTGCGCAGGGTGCGGTCGCAGACTTCGGTCATCTCCAGTACGGGAGAGATGGGTGTCTGGATGCGCTTGAGTTCGCCGCGCTGTTCCAGGCCCTTGATGAAATCGCGTAGATCGGAGTATTGCATGACAGCTTCAAGCCTCAAGCGGCAAGCTGCAGTCAGTACAGGTAAAGCGGCAGCTTGGGGTGTCTGGTCAGAAGCACATTATGCCGACAAAGTGGCCTGTCGGGTGGCTTAAAACGCAACAAGCTGCAAGTGAGCGGGTCACTTGCAGCTTGTTGTTTGCTGCGTCAGCTTAGTTCTTGCTGCGCTTCATCGACAGGAAGAACTCGTCGTTGGTCTTGGTGTCCTTCAGGCGGTCCAGCAGGAACTCGATCGCAGCGATCTCGTCCATCGAGTGCAGAATCTTGCGCAGAATCCACATGCGCTGCAGCTCGTCCTCGCTGGTCAGCAGCTCTTCACGACGGGTGCCGGAACGGTTGATGTTGATGGCCGGGAAGGTGCGCTTCTCGGCGATCTTGCGATCCAGGTGGATCTCCATGTTACCGGTACCCTTGAACTCTTCGTAGATCACCTCGTCCATCTTCGAGCCGGTGTCGACCAGCGCGGTGGCGATGATGGTCAGGCTGCCGCCTTCCTCGATGTTGCGCGCGGCGCCGAAGAAACGCTTGGGCTTTTCCAGGGCGTGGGCGTCGACACCACCGGTCAGGACCTTGCCGGAGCTCGGGATCACGGTGTTGTAGGCACGGGCCAGACGGGTGATGGAGTCGAGCAGGATGATCACGTCTTTCTTGTGTTCAACCAGGCGCTTGGCCTTCTCGATTACCATTTCGGCAACCTGAACGTGACGGGCCGGCGGCTCGTCGAAGGTCGAGGCAACCACTTCGCCGCGCACGGTGCGCTGCATTTCGGTTACTTCTTCTGGGCGCTCGTCGATCAGCAGAACGATCAGGTGGCACTCGGGATTGTTGCGGGCGATGTTCGAGGCGATGTTTTGCAGCATCAGCGTCTTACCAGCCTTCGGCGGCGCAACCAGCAGGCCGCGCTGGCCTTTGCCGATCGGGGCGCAGAGGTCGATGATGCGGGCCATCAGGTCTTCGGTGGAGCCGTTACCGGCTTCCATGACCAGGCGCTCATCGGGGAACAGCGGGGTAAGGTTTTCGAACAGAATCTTGTTCTTGGTGTTTTCCGGCTTGTCGAAGTTGATTGAATCAACCTTCAGCAGGGCAAAGTAGCGTTCGCCGTCTTTCGGTGGGCGAATCTTGCCGGAAATGGTGTCACCGGTACGCAGGTTGAAGCGACGAATCTGGCTGGGGGAGACGTAAATGTCGTCCGGGCCGGCGAGATAGGAAGAGTCAGCCGAGCGAAGGAAGCCGAAGCCGTCCTGCAGAATCTCCAGAACGCCATCACCGAGAATGTCTTCGCCGCCCTTGGCGTGCTTTTTCAGGATGCCGAAGATCACATCCTGTTTTCGCGATCGGCCCATGTTCTCGAGGCCCATCTGGTTGGCGATTTCCAACAGTTCGGTAATAGGTTTTTGTTTGAGGTCGGTCAGGTTCATAGGTTCGGAGAGTGATGTCAGGAGTTCGGCAGGAAAGGTTTGTTTCGGCCGCCATGGAACATGGGGCGATCAGCTTGGCTGCGGTGTGTTTTGAGAAGCCGCTGCGCAGGGAGCGTCAGGGCGTTGGAAGCCAAATCTAGCACCGCCTGCCGGTGACGTCCAGCATTGCGGGCGTAAAAAAAGCCCCGGCGGAGTGCGCCAGGGCTCGATACATCAGATGTTGCTGTCGAGGAACGCAGCCAGCTGCGACTTGGACAGGGCACCGACCTTGGTCGCTTCCACGTTGCCGTCCTTGAACAGCATCAGGGTGGGGATGCCACGCACGCCATACTTGGGGGCGGTTTCAGCGTTGTCGTCGATGTTCAGTTTGCAGATTTTCAGCTTGCCGCTGTAGTCCTTGGCAATCTCGTCCAGAACCGGGGCGATCATTTTGCAGGGACCACACCATTCTGCCCAGTAATCAACCAGTACAGGGGTATCGGACTTGAGCACTTCGTCTTCGAAGCTGCCGTCAGTGACATGCACAATCAGATCGCTCATGTGTTTCTCCAGAGGGATAAAAAGGCGGAATTGCCGAATCATAGCACCACCGGATACGGCTGCGAAAGGCAGCGTTCGGTACCGTTGTGCAGGCAATTGTCATCGAGCCGGTGCTAGAATCGGATCAATTCAGACCTGACAGGAAGAGTGCATGGCAGACGCACAGCCGAACGATTTTTCGCTGGTTGCCGCAATTGATCTGGGCTCCAACAGTTTTCATATGGTGTTGGCGCGGGTCGATCAGGGGGAGATACGGATCCTCGAGCGGCTGGGTGAAAAGGTGCAGTTGGCCGCCGGGCTGGATGAAGACAGCTTGCTCAGCGATGAAGCAATGCAACGTGGCCTCGATTGCCTGCGGCGTTTTGCCCAGCTGATCAACGGCCTGCCTCAGGGGGCAGTGCGCATCGTCGGCACCAACGCCCTGCGTGAGGCGCGTAACCGTGGTCAGTTTATTCGTCAGGTGCAGCAGGTGTTGGGTCACCGTGTAGAGGTGGTGTCGGGCCGCGAAGAAGCCCGCCTGATCTATCTCGGGGTATCCCATACGCTGGCCGATGACGAAGGTAAGCGGCTGGTGGTCGATATCGGTGGTGGTAGTACCGAGTTCATCGTCGGTGAGCGTTTTGAGCCGCTACTGCGGGAAAGCCTGAGTATCGGCTGTGTTGCGTTCACTCGGCAGTTTTTCCCCGATGGCAAAATCACCGCCGCCCGCTACAGTCAGGCCTACACTGCGGCCCGTCTGGAGCTGATGAACATCGAGCAGGCCATTCAGCGTCTGGGCTGGAGCGAGGCGATTGGCGCTTCAGGAACCATTCGCTCGGTCGGCCAGTGTATTCAGGCCGGCGGTCGTGGTCAGGGCGAGGTCACCCGTGAAGGCTTGCAGTGGCTCAAGCGCAAGGTGCTCAAGGCGGCTCACGTCGAGAAGCTGGACGTGCAGGGGCTGAAGGCGGATCGTCAGCCGATTTTGCCAGCCGGGCTGGCGATTCTCGAAGCGCTGTTTGACGCCCTCGGTGTCGAAACCATGCATCACTCCGAAGGCGCGTTGCGTGAAGGCGTGCTCTACGACCTGTTGGGCCGCCACAGTCACGAGGACGTGCGTGAGCGCACCCTGAGTGCGCTGATGGAGCGCTACCACGTTGACCTGGAGCAGGCCGCCCGCGTTGAGACCAAAGCCCAGCGCTTGCTGCGCAAGGTGGATTCGGCCTGGCAACTGGCAGACAGCAAGCAGGCGCCGTTGTTGAGCTGGGCGGCGCGCGTCTACGAGATCGGACTGGATATCGCCCACAGCCAGTACCACAAGCATGGCGCTTACCTGATCGAGCACTCCGATCTGCCCGGATTCTCCCGCCAAGATCAGCAGGCGCTGGCGCTGCTGGTGCGTGGGCACCGACGCAACATGCCCAGCGGCGATCGGCTAACCGAGTTTGGCGATGACGCAGTCAACCTGCTGCGCTTGTGCATGATTCTGCGGCTGGCGATTCTCTATCACCACATTCGTGGTTTTCAGGCGATGCCGGAAATGGCCGTCGAGGCCAGTCACGACGCGCTGGTGGTGACGTTCCCCGACGGTTGGCTGGAGCAGAATCCGCTGACCCAGGCTGACTTCGAACGCGAAGCGCAGTACTGGGCCAAGGCGGGTTACAGGTTGACGGTACGCTGAGGCGAGTTGGCCAGTTTCTCCAGCAGGGTCGCCTGGGCGCTGCGGGGAATCTGGTTGCCGCTGGGTGAGCTGAGGACGTAGGAACCGTCCGATTGCAGAATCCAGCTGCGGGTGTTGTCGGTCAAGAACACCTGCAGTTCCTGTTTGGCGCGGGTGATCAGCTTCTTGCCTTCGAGCGGGAAGCAGGTCTCGACGCGCTTGTCGAGGTTGCGCTCCATCATGTCTGCACTGGACATCCAGACCTGCTCCTGGCCGTCGTTCAGGAAGTAGTAGACCCGGCTGTGCTCAAGGAAGCGGCCGATGATCGAGCGCACGGTAATGTTGTGCGAGACGCCGGGAATACCCGGACGCAGGCAGCACATGCCACGCACAATCAGGTCGATTTTCACGCCGCACTGGGACGCCTTGTACAGCGCCTTGATGACCTTGGCATCGGTCAGCGAGTTGGCCTTGGCAATGATGTGTGCGGGCTTGCCGGCCAGGGCGTTCAGGGTTTCGCGGTTAATCAGCTCCAGCAGCCGCTTCTTCAGGGTGAAGGGCGCCTGCAGCAGCTTCTTCATGCGTTGGGTCTTGCCCATGCCGATCAACTGGTTGAACAGCTTGTGTACGTCCTCGGTCAGCGCCACGTCCGAGGTCAGAATGCTGTAGTCGGTGTACAGGCGAGCGTTACCGGCGTGGTAGTTACCGGTGCCCAAGTGTACATAGCGCTTCAGGTTTTTCTCCTCGCGGCGCAGGATCAGCATCATCTTGGCGTGGGTCTTGAAGCCGACCACGCCATAGATCACCACGGCGCCGGCCTGCTGCAGGCGGCTGGCCAGCTGCAGGTTGGACTCTTCGTCAAAGCGCGCACGCAGCTCGATCACCACGGTGACTTCCTTGCCGCTCCGGGCTGCGTCGACCAGCGCGTTGACGATCTCGGAGTTGGCACCGGTGCGGTACAGGGTCTGCTTGATTGCCAGTACGTTTGGGTCTTGCGCGGCCTGGCGCAGCAGATCGACAACCGGGCTGAAAGACTCGTAGGGATGCTGCAGAAGGATGTCCTGCTTGCTGATTGCCTGGAACAGGTTGTCGGCGCTGGACAGCACCCGCGGCAGGCCCGGGCTGAACGGCGGGAATTGCAGCTGCGGGTGATTTTCCAGGCCGGTGATCGAGAACAGCCGGGTCAGGTTTACCGGACCGTTGACCTCGTACAGCTCTGCCTCGGTGAGGCCGAACTGCTTGAGCAAAAAGTCGGTCAGCGGTTTTGGGCAGTTGTCGGCCACCTCCAGGCGTACCGCGTCGCCGTAACGACGTGACAGCAGCTCACCGCGCAGCGCGCGGGCGAGGTCATCGACTTCGTCCGGATCAACAAACAGGTCGGCGTTGCGGGTCAGGCGGAACTGGTAACAGCCAAGCACTTTCATGCCCGGGAACAGCTCGTCGGCGTGCGCGTGAATCATCGACGAGAGGAACACGAAGTTGTCGCCGCCGTCGCACAGCTCGTCGGGCAGGCGAATCAGGCGTGGCAGCGAGCGCGGCGCCGGAATGATCGCCATGCCGGAGTCGCGGCCGAAGGAGTCGATGCCGTCGAGCTGAACGATAAAGTTCAGGCTCTTGTTGACCAGCAGCGGAAAAGGGTGCGTCGGGTCCAGTCCAATCGGGCTGATGATCGGCGCAACCTGCTGGCGGAAAAAGCGGCGGATCCACAAGGTCTGCTTGTGCGTCCACTGATGGCGGCGCAAAAAGCGGATGCCCTTTTCGTTCAACTGGGGCAGCAGGATGTCATTGAGAATGCTGTACTGGCGGCTGACTTGGTGGTGCACGGTTTCACTGATCTTGCCGAGCACCTGCTGCGGCTGCAGCCCGTCCGGGCCGGTCTGCTCACGGGCAAAGGTGATCTGCTTCTTCAGCCCTGCGACACGAATCTCGAAGAACTCGTCCAGATTGCTGGAAAAGATCAGCAGGAACTTCAGGCGCTCAAGCAACGGATAGGACTCGTCGAGCGCCTGTTCCAGTACGCGAATATTGAACTGCAGCTGCGACAGTTCGCGGTGAATGTAGAGCTCAGGGGCGTTCAGGTCGGGAACCGGAGCGGCTTCGACGACCTTCTCGCTGACCTGCGCCGGACGGGTAACCAGATCGCTGCGTGCGCCGTTGTCGGCTGCCGGGGCGATATCGTCCTTGGTGGTGTCACGGGTGCTGTTGAGCTCTGACATGATCTCCTCGATACAACTACTGACGGCTGCGTAACTGGCGTGCAGCGGTCTTGGCAAAATAGGTCAGGATGCCGTCGGCTCCTGCGCGTTTAAATGCGGTCAGTGATTCCAGAATCACCGCCTCGCTGAGCCAGCCATTGTTGATGGCGGCGCAGTGCATGGCGTACTCGCCACTGACCTGATAGACAAAGGTGGGCACCTTGAAGGTGTCTTTCACCCGGTACAGCACATCCAGGTAGGGCATGCCGGGTTTGATCATCACCATGTCTGCTCCTTCAGACAGGTCCATGGCGATTTCGTGCAGTGCCTCGTCGCTGTTGGCGGGGTCCATCTGATAGGTCGACTTGTTGCCCTTGCCGAGGTTGCCAGCCGAACCGACCGCGTCGCGGAACGGGCCGTAGTAGGCGCTGGCGTACTTGGCCGAGTAGGCAAGAATGCGGGTGTGGATGTGGCCGGCCGCTTCCAGTGCTTCACGCATGGCGCCAACCCGGCCGTCCATCATGTCGGACGGGGCAACGATGTCGGCGCCGGCTTCGGCGTGCGACAGGGTCTGTTTGACCAGTGCTTCAACGGTGATGTCATTCATGACGTAGCCGTTGTCGTCGATGATGCCGTCCTGCCCGTGAGTGGTGAACGGGTCGAGGGCTACGTCGGTGATGACGCCCAGTTCCGGGAAGCGGGCCTTGAGGGCACGCACCGCGCGTTGCGCGAGACCGTCAGGGTTCCAGGCTTCGGCGCCGTCCAGCGATTTTTTCTCCAGCGGGGTAACCGGGAACAGGGCAATGGCCGGAATGCCAAGCTCTACCAGTTCGGCGGCCTCCTCCAGCAGCAGATCGATCGACAGCCGTTCGATGCCGGGCATTGAGGCAATCGCTTCGCGCTGCTGTTCACCTTCAAGGACAAAAACGGGATAGATCAGATCGTCAGCGGTCAGGGTGTTTTCGCGTATCATGCGGCGGGAAAAGTCATCCTTGCGCATGCGGCGGGGACGGCTGAGGGAGAAGGGACGCTGAACAGGGGAATAACTCACGGGGACTCCAGGGGGTGCGGGCCGCAGTGCACCTGTCTGATTGACGTTATACGTCGAAGTTGTGACGAAAATGTGACAGCTGAAGCGCGAGGGCAGCGTACGGCGGCTGGCCAGTGGGCGCAGTTGCCCTTTGAATGGGAATGCGTTCCGGCGCTCTGACACGGTCGAGCGCGGCATCGGCAGTGCCGCGCAACGTGCTGAAATCATAACCGTGATGCTCCGAACAGGCTACTCCGGGGCCGGCCTACTGCTGCGGCGAAACCGCGCTGCTGGCGTTACGCTGCAACTGAGACGGAGTGTCGCGCTACGCAGTTCCAATGCTTGGCTATGGCACAATGGCGCATCTTGGGTTGGGGTGACTTTACATGAATATCTGGCTGCGCAGGGCTCTGGTTGCGGTGGCGCTGCTCGTCTGGGTTGCAGGCCTGGCGTGGGCCTACTGGTGGTTCGAAGGGCGTTACATCAAGGCCTTTGAACGGCCGGTGTTCTTTCAGGGAGAGCAGGTAGCGCCGCCCTTCCCGAGCGGGCAGGTTCAGGTGGTGCACGTCTGGCAGTCAAATTGCCCCTGCAGTGCCGGGCATGAAGCCTATGTTGATGAAATGACTGCGCGCTTTGCCGCGCAGGGCGTGCGTTTTGCCCGCTCCGGCCAGCATTCGACGGACGGCATGTCGCCAGGCTTGAGTAAACTGCCCTACTGGCCGATACCCTCGGTATGGGCTGGATGGCCGGGGGCGCCGTCAATCGCTATATGGGCAGCGGACGGCAGTTTGGCCTATGTTGGTCCATACAGCGACGGAGCGCATTGCAGTGCTGACAGCAGTTTTGTCGAGCCGGTGGTACAGGCTCTGCTGGCAGGGCGCAAGGTGAACATCACCCGGCAGGACGCCGTTGCCTGTCTATGTGAACTGCCTGCGCTGGAGAACTCTGCTGATGTCGACACCCGTTCCAAAGAGTCTCACCCTTGAAGCCCATTACCTGCGTGCTGATCGCGCCATGCTTGGCGTGCTCTGGTTGTGCCTGCTCGGCTCTCTCGGCCTGGCCGCCTGGCACGGCACCTGGATGCAGGGCCTGCTGGTAGGCGGCGGTACCCTGCTGCTGGTCCACCTGCTTTATGCGCTGATCCGTGGCACCCCGTTGTTCCGCTGCGTTGTGGCGGCCGCCTTCATGGTCATGGCGGCGCTGCATATCAATCAGGCGCAGGGTACGGTGGAGATGCATTTCTCGATTTTCGTGCTGCTGGCCTTTCTGATTATTTACCGTGACTGGTTGCCGATTGTGGTCGCCACCGCGGTGATTGCGGTTCATCACCTTGCCTTCTATGTGCTGCAGATGCGCGAGGCTGGCGTCTGGCTGGCGCAGGGGGTGACCTTCGGTCTGGTGCTGGTACACGCCGGTTATGTGATCGTCGAGGCGGCGGTACTGGTCTATCTGGCGCGTATGGCATTTAACGAGGCGCGCGAAGGGGAAGTCATGGGGCAGACGGTGGCGCAGATCATCGGCGACGGCAACAGTGTCGACCTGACCCGTCGGGCGGACATGCGCACGCCGATGTTGGATTCCTTCAATGGTCTGCTCGATATCATGAACCACATGGTCGCCGATCTGGGCGGCAGTATGCAGCAGTTGGGGCAACTGGGTAGCTCGGTCAGCAAGGGCGCAAGCGATCTGCGTCGGGGGTCCGAGCAGCAGCAGGACAAGACTCGCTATATGGTGCGCGCGATGCTGGAGCTGAGCCAGGCTACCGCAGAGGTTGCGCGCAACGCCGCTGATGCGGCGCAGGCATCTAGTCAGGCAGACAGGCGCGCCCAGGACGGTCACGCGGCGATGCAGGAGATCTCCCGTGAAGTCGCGTCGCTGGAAGGCAATATCGCGCTGACCGGCGAGGCCGTTGACGGGGCAGCCCAGTTGGCGGTCGACATCGACCAGGTGGTCGATGTGATCAAGGGCGTCGCCGAGCAGACCAACCTGCTGGCGCTCAATGCCGCCATCGAGGCTGCCCGTGCCGGTGATCAGGGGCGGGGGTTTGCCGTGGTGGCTGACGAGGTGCGCAACCTGTCGCAGCGCACGGCCCAGTCAACCAGCGAGATCCAGGACTTCATCTCCCGTCTGCAGCAGGCATCCGAGTCGGCGCGCAACGCGATGGATCAGAGTCGTAGCTCGGTCCATCGCTGCCTGCAGGTGACGCAGAACAGTGCCGAGATCCTGGCCGGGATTGTCGCCGAGATCGCCAGTATCGTTGGGCGCAATACTCAGATCGCAGCGGCGACCGAACAGCAGTCGGCGGTCGGCGAGGATGTCGCCAAGCATCTGCACGAAGTCGAAGAGGTGGCGCTGGCCAATACCGCCGAAGCGGTCGAGCTGGATCGTCTCGCGGCGGAGCTGGAGCAGGTGCGGCTGGTGCTGACGCGCGATGCGAGCCAGTTCCGCACCACGCGCTGAGGGCTTACAGGCGGGCGATCAGCCGGTCCAGTGCGTTGGCGAATGCCTGCTTGTCCTTGTCGCTGTAGGGCGCTGGGCCACCGCGCCCGGCCAGGCCGGCGCCGCGCAGTTCGTCCATCAGGTTGCGCACTGCCAGGCGCTCGCCGATGCTGGCCTTGTCGTAGATCTGGCCACGGGGATTGATGGCGGTCACGCCGCGATCAACCAGTCCTGCGGCCAGCGGTACGTCCGCGGTGACCACCAGATCGCCCGGGCGTGAATGCTCGATGATGTAATGGTCTGCGGCGTCTGCCCCGGCAGCGACTGTCACCTGCCGAACGCCCGGGCCCGGCGGCAACTGTTGGGCGCTGTTGGCCACCAGCACCAGCTCAATCTGCTTGCGCCGTGCGGCTTTGACGGTAACGTCGCGTACCGGGCGGGGGCAGGCGTCGGCGTCGATCCAGATGGTCATGATGGCTCCTCGACTCAGCTGTTGCCGAGTTCCTGTTGCAGTGCTTCCAGCTCTTCCTGAGCCAGTAGCCAGTCTTCTTCGAGTTGGGCGATCTGCTGGCGGTATTCGGTCTGGCGATTCAGCAGTTCTTTCAACGTGTCCTTGTTGGCGGCCTCGTACAGGCTGCTGTCGGCCAGCGCGTTCTCGACTTCGGCGTTCTGCTCGCTGACCTTGTTCAGCTCCTTCTCGAGTTTCTCCGCCGCTTTTTTCAGCGGTGCCAGCAGTTGGCGCTGTTCGGCTGCCGCGCGGCGCTGCGCCTTGGCATCAACCTTGGGTGCACTGGAGGCTGGCTCGGGCGCAGCGGCCGCCGCCTGCTGCTGACGGAACTGCGCCAGCCAGCGGGTGTAGCTGTCGAGGTCTTCTTCGTAGCTGCGCACGCGGCCGTCGGCGACCAACCACAGCTCGTCTGTGGTTTCGCGGATCAGTGCGCGGTCGTGCGATACCAGCAGCATGGCGCCTTCGAAGGCTTGCAGGGCAACGGTCAGCGCGTGGCGCATTTCCATGTCCAAGTGGTTGGTCGGCTCGTCCAGCAGCAGCAGGTTGGGGCGTTGCCAGGCAATCAGCGCCAGCGCCAGGCGGGCCTTCTCGCCGCCGGAGAAATTCAGTACCGGCTCTTCGATGCGGTCGCCCTTGAAGTCAAAGCCGCCGAGGAAGTTGCGCAGTACCTGCTCGCGTTCGTCCGGCGCCAAGCGGGCCAGATGCAGTAGCGGGCTGGCGGCCGGGTCGAGACTGTCGAGCTGATGCTGGGCAAAGTACCCGATGGCCAGGTGCTCGCCGGTCTTCAGCTCGCCGCCAAGCAGCGGCAGGCTGCCGGCCAGTGACTTGATCAGCGTTGACTTGCCCGCGCCGTTGGGGCCGAGCAGGCCGATGCGCGCGCCCGGCGCCAGTTGCAATTTGACCTGTTCGAGAATGGCGGTGCCGTCGTAGCCGAGGGTGCCCTGATGCAGATCGAGCAGCGGCGTCGACTGGTTGCTGGCTTCGCGGAAGCTGAACGAGAAGGGCGAGTCGATATGCGCTGGGCTCAGTTCTTCCATGCGCTCCAGTGCTTTCAGGCGACTTTGCGCCTGCTTGGCCTTGCTGGCCTTGGCGCGGAAGCGGGCGATGTAGCTCTGCATGTGCTCACGCTCGGCCTGCTGCTTCTCGAAGGCCGATTGCTGCTGCGCCAGCCGCTCCGCGCGGGTGCGCTCGAACTGGCTGAAGCCGCCGCGGTACAGGTGCAGCGAGCGGTTCTCGAAGTGCACGATGTGCTCGACCACTGCATCGAGAAAGTCGCGGTCGTGAGAGATCAGCAGCAGGGTGCCGGGATAGTTGCGCAGCCAGTCTTCGAGCCAGAGGATGGCGTCCAGATCCAGGTGGTTGGTCGGTTCGTCGAGTAGCAGCAGGTCGGACGGGCACATCAGCGCCTGCGCCAGGTTCAGACGCATCCGCCAGCCGCCGGAGAAGTCCCCAACGCGGCGACTGCACTGCTCGGTAGTGAAACCCAGGCCTGCAAGCAGGGTGCGGGCGCGGCTGTCGGCGCTGAAGCCACCATGGCTTTCCAGTTCGGCGTATAGTGCGCCGAGTTGCTCGGCCTGCTCCAGGCGCTCGGCCTCGGCCAGCCGTTGCTGGATGTCGCGCAGGCGCTGGTCGCCGTCGAGCACATAGTCGACCGCGTTGCGATCGAGCGCGCTGACCTCCTGCTGCATGTGGGCGATGCGCCAATCGGCCGGTACGCTGCAGCTGCCGGCGTCAGGTTCGATCTGGCCGCGGAGAAGGGCAAATAGGCTGGATTTGCCGGCACCATTGGTCCCCAGCAGGCCGACTTTCTGGCCGGCGTGCAGGGTGAGGTTGGCGTGTTCGAGCAGTCGCAGGGGGCCGCGCTGCAGAGTAAGGGAGTCGATGCTGATCATGGGGCGGGAGTATATCAGCGCCGCAAGGCGGGAGAAGCACAATGAGTAAGACAACCATCGGCTTGCCGCAATGGGCGCAGTGGCTGTATGCCAGGCCGGGTGCGGCACCGCTGCTGTTAGCGCTGCAGGATGAGTGCGACGAAGACGTGCTGCTGCTGCTGACGGCCATCTGGCTGTGGCTGCAACGGCGTGCGCTGCCTGAGGAGCAATGGCGAGCGCTGAAGCTGGAGCAGGGCGCCTGGCGTAAAGCGGTCATCTTGCCGGCACGTGAGGCCCGTCGCGGCCTGGCAGGCGATCCACAGTCGCAGGCGTTGTACCAGATCGCCAAGCGGGCGGAGGTTGAGGCGGAACTGAGTCAGTTGGCGCGGCTGGCCGTCTGGAAGGAGCGCAGCGAGTTGACTGCGGCTGACTTGTCGGTTTGTCTGGCGGGTGCTTGTGAGGGGGCGCTGGAAGGACGCCGCGCCGAGCTGCTCGCGCAGCTGGCGCTATGTCTTGAACGACAGCTTAGTTCGCTTCAGTAGCGGGCTGGGCTGCGGGCTTTGCTGCTGAGGGCTTGCGCTTGGCTGGAGCACGGCGGCTGCGTGGTTTGGCTGCCGGTTTCGGGGCGTCGCGTTTGTCGAGAGCCTGGCTTACCTGCGCATCGATACGGTCGAGCCCCTTGGCCAGGCGCAGGGTCTGCCGTACGTCGGCTTCCAGTTTCTCGATGTAGCTTTCCGCACTGCTGCGGGCTTGCTTGAGTTCCAGCAAGGCGGCCTGCAGGTCAGCGATCTTGCGTCGGGTCTTGCTGGCTGGCTTGTTCGGGTCTTCGGCGGTGCGATCAGCCAACTTGGCTTCGCTCTGCTTGAGCTTGTCTTCCAGCTTTTCCTGTTGGCGCTGCAGCTTTTCCAGCGCCTTGCCGGCGTCTTTGACCGCCTTTTCGCACGCCTCGGTCAGGTGTTCGTTAAGGGTGCGCGTCAGGGTCTGCAGCAAGTGCAGTGGAGAGGAAACCTTGTCAGTTGGTTTGGGCTTGTCTGTGCTGGTCACGAGCAGATGTTCCTTGTGCACGGATCGCTCAGACGGCGCTGAGCAGATCCTTGTGAGCGGTATGCAGTACTTCGATCAGACAGTCTTCCAGCTCAAAACGTTCATGCAGCAGGGCGCCCAGTTGTTGCAGTCTTTGCTGCATCTGCTCCTCGTCGACGATGCTTGTCGTCTGGCCGTAGGTGTCGTTGAAGGCAACGGCTTCGAGGGTGATGGCTTCAATACGCGGATAGACCTGATGGGCCAAGTCGATGCCGCGCTGATCATCAAAATCCTCTGCTTCGCGCAGTAGCTGTTCGTAGATTTCGAAGTGGCCAGCCGATACGTAGTCGACCAGTACGTCGCAAAAGGCTGAGAGGGCTGTGTCGGCAGAGTCGGGCGTGGGCGCGCGCTGACGCAGGTGGGTGTAATCCATGACCAACTGGTTGCGTTCGGCCAGCCAGCGGTCGATCAGCTGGTGGACGCCGCCCCAGCGTTCCTGGGAGGTTGTGCAAGTTTCCAGCATCTTCCACCTCTTTTGGCAGTGTCGGCTCTACCGACATGTTGGGTGTGAGTCATTCCCGGGTCGCAACAGAATAGGCCAGTCGGTGTTGCCGCATCAAGGCTTCTGATGCGGCTCGCTGCGCCGGCTCAGTCGACCTTGCGCAGAACCTGCATGAGGCCGAACACGGTGTAGCAGATGAAGGCGATCAGGGTGCCTTCGGCGATGCTCAGGCCGAAGAAGGTCCAGGTCACCTCTGCACACTGGGCGGTGCCGCTGAAGACCTGACTCAGGACATCCCAGAACGGAAGGGTTTCAAGCATGTAGTCCAGCGGCAGAATGCACGATGGTACCTGATCTGGCGGCAAGTGCTGCAGCCACACCTGGCGGCCTGCAGTGGCGGCACCAAGCAGGCTGGCCAGAGTCACCAGAACGCCGTAAACGCGCGCACCAGTGCGCTTACCGTTCTTGGGACTGGGGTTGTGCAGCACGGCGGCAAGGCAGATAAGGCCAACCACGATGACGGCGATACGCTGGATGATGCACAGCGGGCAGGGCTCGAGACCGACGACGTGCTCCAGATACAGGGCAGCGGCCATCAGCAGAACAGACACGATCAGGGCAAGCAGGTACAGGGGGCGAGAGGCCGGCAGGGTCATGCGTGGTTCCGTCTTCGTTCGGGTTGCGGACGCCTACCTTAGAGCATGCGCTGGTGAGCGCACAAGATCAGATCATTGCTTTGCACGGCGCAGGCGCGCGGCTTGGCGGTTGCCGGGCCTTGAGGCCCGGCACAGGTCCCGATCAGGCGGTGCCTGCAGCCTCGGTGGCGCGACGCTGTTCGGATTGGGCGAACAGGGCGTCGAAGTTGACCGGAGACAGCATCAGGGGAGGGAAGCTGCCGCGCAGAACCAGATTGTCGATGGCTTCACGGGCGTACGGGAACAGAATGTTCGGGCAGAAGGCGCCGAGGGTGTGGCGCAGGGCGGCGTCTTCCAGACCGTCGATGGCAAAAATGCCGGCCTGCTGCACTTCCGCGATGAAGCAGACTTCGTTTTCGCCGCTGGTAACCGTGGCGTTGACGGTCAGCACGACTTCGTAGATGCCCGGTTGCAGTTCGGTGTTGCGCGTGTTCAGGTCCAGATTGATGTGGGGGTTCCACTGGCTCTGGAAAACGGCCGGCGACTTCGGCGACTCGAAGGAAAGGTCTTTGACGTAGATACGCTGCAGGCTGAACTGCGGCTGACCTGCCTGTGCACCGTTGGCGGCTTGATTGTTCTGTTCTTCGGCCATCGTGAAAAAATCCTTGGTGTGATGGTTGTTGTTGCGTGTTGAAAGCGCTGCTTACCCTGCCAGCAGCGCATCCAGTTGTCCAGCGCGCTGGGTGGCGAACAACTCGTCGCAGCCGCCGACGTGGGTGTCGCCAATCCAGATCTGCGGAACCGAGGTGCGGCCGCCAGCCAGACGGGTCATCTCGGCGCGCACGGCCGGCTTGCCATCGACACGGATTTCACGGTACTTCACGCCCTTGCTGGCCAGCAGTTGCTTGGCGCGCATGCAGAACGGACAGTAGTCACTGCTGTAGATGACGACGTCAGCCATGTTATTTGACCAGTGGCAGGTTGTCGGCGCGCCAGCCGGAGATGCCGCCAGCCAGGCGAGCGACGTTCTCGTGGCCGGCTGCTTTCAGCTCCTTGGCGCAGGAACCGGCGTGCTGGCCGGCAGCGCAAACCAGCAGCAGCGGCTTGCCCTTGTGCTTGTCCAGCTCGGACATGCGGCCTTTCAGCGCGTCGTACGGGATGTTCACCGAGTCGACGATGTGGCCGGCGCTGAAGTCCTTCTTCGAGCGCAGATCGATTACCACCGCCTGTTCGCGGTTGATCAGGGTAGTTGCCTGTGCGGTGGTCAGAGCCTTGCCGGATTTGCGGCCTTCGGTAAACAGCAGGAGGGCGAGGACGACAAGAAAGGCGGTGGTCAGCAGGTAGTGATTGCCGATGAATTCGATCAGATGTTGAAGAAACTGCATTGAACTGGCTTCCGGTACGCTGAAAGCTCGCGAGTATACACCAACGATGGCGGGAACCGAGCATGACAGGCCGTCGCCCGACCAGTAAACTGTCGGGCAACTTGGCGGCCGACAGGCACGCAGTTCTATTCCTGATCTTCCCAATGCGAGTTTTTTGCCATGACAGCAGCGCCCAAACCCCTGGTTCTGATGATTCTGGACGGCTTCGGTCACAGTGAATCGCCTGATTCCAACGCCATCATGGCGGCTAATACCCCGGTCTGGGACAAGCTCTGGGCGAATGCGCCGCACACGCTGGTATCCGGCTCGGGCATGGACGTCGGCCTGCCCGACGGGCAGATGGGCAACTCCGAGGTGGGTCACATGAACCTGGGCGCAGGTCGCGTCGTTTATCAGGACTTCACCCGCGTCACCAAGTCGATCCAGGACGGCGACTTCTTCGAAAATCCGGTGATCTGCGCCGCGGTCGACAAGGCGGTTGCCGCCGGCCGTGCGGTTCACGTCATGGGGCTGCTGTCGCCGGGTGGCGTTCACAGTCATGAAGAGCAGCTGGCGGCGATGGTTGAACTGGCGGCCCGTCGTGGCGCCGAGCACATCTACGTTCATGGTTTTCTCGACGGCCGCGACACCCCGCCGCGCAGCGCCGAACCCTCGCTGCAACTGATGGAAGATACCTACGCGCGTCTCGGCAAGGGCCGCACCGTCAGCCTGATCGGTCGCTACTACGCGATGGATCGTGACAACCGCTGGGAGCGGGTCGAGGCGGCATACAACCTGATCACCGAAGGCCAGGGCGAGTTCGGTGCGCAGACCGCTGCTGATGGCCTGGCTGCTGCTTACGAACGCGGTGAGAGCGATGAGTTCGTCAAGGCCACCACCATTGGCGCGCCGGTCAAAGTTGAGGACGGCGATGCGGTTGTGTTCATGAACTTCCGCGCCGACCGCGCCCGCGAGCTGAGCCGTGCTTTTGTGGAGCCGGGCTTCAGTGGTTTTGCCCGTCAGCGTGAACTCGCGCTGGCCGGCTACGTCATGCTGACCCAATACGCGGCCGACATCCCGGCGCCGTGTGCCTATCCGCCGGCGACACTGGAAAACGTGCTGGGTGAATATCTGGCCAAGCAGGGCAAGACCCAGCTGCGCATTGCCGAAACTGAGAAATACGCCCACGTGACGTTCTTTTTCTCCGGCGGCCGTGAAGAGCCGTTCGAAGGCGAAGAGCGCATCCTGATTCCCTCCCCGCAAGTTGCTACCTACGACCTGCAGCCGCAAATGAGCGCGCCGGAAGTGACCGACCGCATCGTCGAAGCCATCGAGCAGCAGCGCTACGACGTGATCATCGTCAACTACGCCAACGGCGACATGGTCGGTCACACCGGGGTGTTCGAGGCCGCGGTTGCCGCGGTCGAGTGCCTCGATACCTGCATCGACCGTATCAGTACCGCGTTGGCCAAGGTCGGCGGCGAAGCGTTGATCACCGCCGATCACGGCAACGTCGAGCAAATGTCCGACGAGCACACGGGTCAGGCACACACCGCACACACCTGCGAGCCTGTGCCCTTTGTCTACGTTGGTCCGCGTCAGGTCGAACTGCGTGACGGCGGCATCCTGTCGGATGTAGCGCCGACGCTGCTGACCCTGCTCGGCCTGCCGCAACCGGCCGAGATGACCGGTCGCAGCATCGTCACCAGCGTGAAGTAAACGACGATGCTCAGTGCGCAGCAAGGACGCTGGCGTCGGCCGCTGGGCGCGGCGCTGCTGGCCGTGGTCTGCGCCTGGGCGGCGCCCTTGGCCGCGGATCAGCCTGCCGACTCGCGCGCGGCACGGGCTGAGCTGGAGAAGGCGCAGGCCGATATCGAGCGGCTGAAAGAGATGCTGCAGGGCCTGCGTCAAGAGGTCTCTGGCATGGAGGCCGAGCTGAAGGAGAGCGAAACCGATATCGGTCGCCTGCAGCGCGAGCGGCGTGAACTGGAGCAGCAGATTCGCGATGGCGAGAGCCGTTTGATTGATTTGCGCGAGCAGACCCGCACCTTACAGGCCTCGCTCAAGGCGCAGCAGGATCAGATCGCCCGCCAGGTACGCGCCGCCTATATGGCCGGTCAGCAGAGTTATATGAAACTGCTGCTCAATCAGGATGATCCGGGCCGCATGGCGCGGATGCTGCGTTATTACGATTACGTCGGTCGCGCGCGGGTCGACGAAATTACCCGCTTCAATGACACCATCGCCGAGCTGCAGCAGACCAGCGCGCAGATCATTACCCAGCAGAGCGATCTGCAGCAGCAGCGCGAAGGGCTGGCAGAGCGCACCACCGCGCTGCAGGCGCAACAGCGCAAACGTACCCAGCTGCTGGCGTCGCTGCAGGGCCAGCAGCGCAGCCAGAGCGAGCAGTTGCGCTCGCGTGAAGCTGAGCGGGCGGAGCTGACACGGTTGATCAAGCGCCTCGATGAGGCGGTTGTCAGTATCCCGGTGCCGGCAGGCAATCTGCCCTTCGCCGAGGCCCGCGGCAAGTTGCCTTTGCCGGTCAAAGGGCAAGTGACCGCCCGCTTCGGCAGTCAGCGTGGCAGTGATGCCCGCTTGAAATGGGACGGTCTGGTTATCAATGCGCCGAGCGGCACGCCGGTCAGCGCGATCCACGGTGGCCGCGTCGTCTTCGCCGATTGGTTGCGAGGCTCGGGGCTGCTGCTGATTCTGGATCACGGCGGCGGTTATCTGACCCTGTATGGCCACAACCAGACCCTGCTCAAGGATGTCGGTGCTTGGGTGCAGCCGGGCGAGACCATCGCGACCGTCGGCACCAGCGGGGGGCTGTCCGAGCCGTCGCTGTATTTTGCCATTCGTCACCGCGGCCAGGCGCTCGATCCGTTGGGCTGGTGTATGCTGTCCGGGTGACAGCACCCGTGCAGGGGCAGGGCGCTCGTTGAATATCCCGGACTGGAGAGTTACATGATCGCAGCGCGTAGTCTGTTGGTGGCCGGCTTTACCCTGGCCTTCGGCCTGTCACAGGTTCAAGCTCAGGAACAGACTCCCCAACCAGCCGCCGCGCCGCTGCCGCTGAACGAGCTGCGCACCTTCGCCGAGGTGTTTGAGCGCATTCGTAGCTCCTATGTCGAGCCGGTAGACGACGCCACCCTGTTGGAAAATGCCATCCGCGGCATGCTTGAAGGCCTTGACCCGCACTCGGCCTATCTCACCCCCGAAGATTACACCGGCCTGCAGGACACCACCGAAGGGCAGTTCGGCGGGCTCGGTATCGAAGTCGGTCAGGAAGACGGCTTTCTCAAGGTGGTCTCGCCGATCGATGACACGCCGGCCGCGGAAGCGGGCATCGAGGCGGGCGATCTGATTATCAAGATTGATGACCAGCCGGTGAAAGGCATGAGCCTGATGGATGCGGTGGATCGCATGCGTGGCGAGCCCGGCTCTGAAGTACGTTTGACGCTGGTGCGTGGCGAAGGTCGTCCGTTCGAGGTGTCGCTCAAGCGCGCGGTAATCAAGGTCAAGAGCGTCAAGACCGAGGAGTTGGAGCCCGGTTATGCCTACCTGCGCATTACCCAGTTCCAGCTCAACACCGGCGACGAAGTGCGCACGGCGATCAATCGTCTGAACGCCAACGGCGAGCTCAAGGGGTTGGTGCTGGATCTGCGCAACAACCCGGGTGGCGTACTGCAGGCAGCGGTTGAGGTAGTCGACAGCTTCGTGGATGACGGCTTGATCGTCTACACCAAGGGGCGTCTGAACAACGCCGAGATGCGCTTCAGTGCCACCAGCGCCAATCCGTCCGGGGCGGTGCCGTTGGTCGTGCTGATCAATGGCGGCTCGGCTTCGGCCTCCGAGATCGTTGCAGGCGCGCTGCAGGATCTGGGGCGTGGCGTGATCATGGGCACCGACAGTTTCGGCAAGGGCTCCGTGCAGACCGTATTGCCGCTGAACAATGATCGCGCGCTCAAGCTCACCACGGCGCTCTACTACACTCCGAGCGGTCGCTCGATTCAGGCGCAGGGCATCGTCCCGGACATTCGCGTTGAGCGCGCGCACCTCACCGTCGATGAAGGTGAATTCGGTTTCCGTGAGGCGGATTTGGCCGGGCACATCAATAACGCCAGCGGTCAGGAGCGACCCACTGGCAGTGAGTCTAAGCCGGAGCGCGGCGTTCTGGATGAAGACTTCCAGCTCAGTCAGGCGCTGAGCCTGCTCAAGGGGTTGAATATCGTGACGCGCGCGCGCGCCGCCGACTGATTCGTGTCGCGGTTATCGCTGCCGCTGCGCGGCTTGTGGCGCGCGCTCGCCCTCAGCGCGCCGCTGGTGCTGATTGGTTGTTCCGATGATCAGCAGTCGGAGGTCTCCACTTCGGCGGCTGAACAGCCTGCCGAGCAGGTAGGCGTGCCTCCAGTGGTGCCGGAGTCGCTGTCAGTTCCCGTGCAACCACCTTCAGAGCCGGCTGTTCCGGCGCAACCGGCGTCAGAGTCCGAACCTGAGCCAGAGCCGGAGCTTCCACCGCTCGTGGCGGCACCGGCGTTGCCGCGCCTGGCCATCATCATTGATGACGTTGGTCAGAGTCTGGCGGTTGGGCGTCGGGTGGTGGCATTGCCCGGCCCGGTTGCGCTGGCCATTCTCCCATTCCTTCCGCACTCTCAGGCGCTCGCCGATGAAGCTGCGGCAGCCGGCAAGCCGGTCATGCTGCACTTGCCGATGGAAAACATGGGAGGGCTCTCAATCGGGCCCGGAGGGCTGACCACGAGCATGCCGGAAGCCGAGTATCGGAGCCGTGTGCAGCAGGCGCTGAATGCCTTCAGCCCGATTCAGGGCGTTAACAACCACATGGGCAGCAGGCTGACCGCCGACCGCCAGCGTATGGACTGGCTGATGCAGCTGCTGGCCGAGCGGCAGCTGTTCTTTGTCGATAGCCGCACGACGGCTGAAACCCAGGCCGCCTTTGCTGCCGAGGCGGCACAGGTGCCGAGCGTGTCCCGCGATGTGTTTCTCGATAATCAGCGCAGCGAGACGGAGATCGATCATGAGTTCGCTTTGGTGGTCGCGAAGGCGCGCGAGGAGGGAGCGGCGGTGTTGATCGGTCATCCGTATCCGGAGACCTTGCGCTATCTGGAGCGGCGACTACCGCAGCTTGAAGGGGAAGGGGTGCAGCTGGTCAGTGTACAGGCGCTACTTGGGCAGTAGCGCCTGCCGCGGGTAGATCAGAGGCGCATCTCGATGCCGCGCTCGGCCATATAGGCCTTGGCCTCGGCAATGCTGTATTCACCGAAGTGGAAGATGCTCGCCGCCAGCACCGCGTCGGCGCCGCCCTGCAGTACGCCGTCGGCCAGGTGCTGCAGATTGCCGACGCCGCCGGAGGCGATCACCGGGATATGCAAGGCATCGCTGATGGCGCGGGTAACGCCCAGATCGTAGCCGCTCTTCACCCCGTCCTGATCCATGCTGGTCAGCAGAATCTCGCCGGCGCCCAGCTGCTCCATCTTTTTCGACCACTCGACCGCATCCAGCCCGGTCGGCTTGCGCCCGCCGTGGGTAAAGATCTCCCAGCGGCCCGGCTCGTTCGGGCCGGACACGCGCTTGGCGTCGATTGCGACCACGATGCACTGCGAGCCGAAGCGGTCGGCTGCCTCGCCGACGAACTCCGGGTTGAATACCGCTGCGGTGTTGATCGAGACCTTGTCTGCACCGGCGTTGAGCAGGTTGCGAATGTCCTGCACGGTGCGCACGCCGCCACCGACGGTCAGCGGGATAAACACCTGGCTGGCCATACGCTCGACCGTGTGCAGCGTGGTGTCGCGTTCCTGATGGCTGGCGGTGATGTCGAGGAAGGTGATCTCGTCCGCGCCCTGTTCGTTGTAGCGGCGGGCGATTTCCACCGGGTCACCGGCGTCGCGGATATTCTCGAACTTGACGCCCTTGACCACGCGGCCGTTGTCGACGTCGAGGCAGGGGATGATGCGTTTGGCCAGTGGCATGGGCTTTCTCCGAAGGCCGCTGCAGCTTTAGCTGCAGGCGGCGGACACGATCAGTGAATCAGCAGGGCATTCAGGCCTTGGCAGCGCTGTCGCACAGCGCCTGCGCCTCGGCTACATCCAGCGTGCCTTCGTAAATGGCACGGCCGGTAATGGCGCCGATGATGCCCGGCGCGCGGGCGTCGAGCAGGGTCTGGATGTCGCCGATGTGGTGAATGCCGCCGGAAGCGATCACCGGAATCGAGGTGGCGTTGGCCAGCGCGGCGGTCGCTTCGACGTTGCAGCCCTGCATCATGCCGTCTTTGGCGATGTCGGTGTAGACGATGGCACTGACGCCGTCGGCTTCAAAGCGCTTGGCCAGATCGACTACCTGAATGCTGCTGACTTCGGCCCAACCGTCGGTGGCAACGAAGCCGTCTTTGGCGTCCAGACCCACGATCACCTTGCCCGGGAAGGCGCGGCAGGCTTCGCCGACGAACTCCGGCTCCTTGACTGCCTTGGTGCCGATGATGACGTAGCTGACGCCCGCCTTGACGTATTCCTCGATGGTCTCCAGCGAGCGGATGCCGCCGCCAATCTGGATCGGCAGGTTCGGGTAGCGGCGCGCAATCGCGGTGACCGCATCACCATTGACCGGTTTGCCTTCAAAGGCGCCGTTGAGGTCAACCAGATGCAGGCGGCGGCAGCCGGCCTCGACCCATTTGGCGGCCATGGCGACCGGATCGTCGGAGAACACGGTGGCGTCTTCCATCAGGCCCTGGCGCAGGCGAACGCAGGCGCCGTCCTTGAGGTCGATAGCGGGGATGATCAGCATTGCTTTTTCCTTTGGAAAAAGAGCTGCAAGCGTTGGGCCTCAAGCTTCAAGCCGGTGGGCTTGCCGCCTGTTGCCGATGGCTTGCCGCTCGGTGTTTACCAGCGCCCGTCCCAGGCGAGAAAGTTGCTCAACAGCTGCAGGCCGTTGGTATGGCTTTTCTCGGGGTGGAATTGGGTGGCGAATACATTGTCCTGTGCCAGGGCTGCGGCGAAGTCGACGCCGTAGTGGCAACGCCCGGCCAGTTGGCCGCTCTTGTCCGGCGCGGCGTAATAGCTGTGCACGAAGTAGAAGCGGGCATCCTGCTCGATCCGGTGCCAGAGCGGGTGATCGATGGCCTGTTTGACCTGATTCCAGCCCATGTGCGGTACTTTCAGGCGGGTGCCGTCGGCTTCATGCAGCTCATTGCCGAAGAAGCGCACCTTGCCCGGGAACAGACCAAGGCAGTCAACGCCGCCATTCTCTTCGCTGTGCTCCAGCAGCATCTGCATGCCGACGCAGATACCCAGCAGCGGCTTTTCCTTGGCGACCTGGCGGACCACACCATCGAGCTCAAGTTGGCGCAGTTCGCTGACGCAGTCGCGAATGGCGCCGACGCCCGGCAGCAGCACGCGGTCGGCAGCGAGAATGATCTGCGGATCACTGGTCACGTCGACCTGACGGGCGCCGGCGTGCTCAAGCGCCTTGGCAACCGAGTGCAGGTTGCCCATGCCATAGTCGATGACGGCTACATGACTGCTCATGGTTTACAGGCAACCCTTGGTCGACGGGGTGATGCCGGCCATGCGCGGGTCTTCTTCAATCGCCATGCGCAGCGCGCGGCCGAAGGCCTTGAACACGGTCTCGATCTGGTGGTGGGTGTTAACGCCACGCAGGTTGTCGATGTGCAGGGTGACCTGGGCGTGGTTGACGAAACCCTGGAAGAACTCCATGAACAGGTCGACGTCAAAGCCGCCAACGGTCGCACGGGTGTAGGGAACATGCATCTGCAGGCCGGGGCGGCCGGAGAAGTCGATCACCACACGTGACAGCGCCTCGTCCAGCGGGACGTAGGCGTGGCCGTAGCGGCGGATGCCTTTCTTGTCGCCGATGGCCTTGGCAAACGCCTGACCGAGGGTGATGCCGACGTCTTCGACGGTGTGGTGGTCGTCGATGTGCAGGTCGCCGCGGGCCTTGATAGTCATGTCGATCATGCCGTGACGGGCAATCTGGTCGAGCATGTGCTCAAGGAAGGGAACCCCGATGTCGAAATCGGCCTGGCCAGTACCATCAAGATTGATGGCGACCTGGATCTGGGTTTCCAGCGTGTCGCGCGCGACGCTGGCCTTACGCTCAGCCATGGGTGTCTCCGCTGATGGATGCATTCAAAGGCGTGCATTATACGTGCCTGCCAGCGCTGAGGGCTACCGGTGACTGATGCGCTCTGCCAATCGGCATCATAGGCAGGGCTGTTGTCGGGCTTGCGCCGGCGGCACAATGGCTGGTGAAACAGGAGGAGTGACGCGCGTGGATGTGGATCTGGTGGTCATCGGAGCAGGGGTAGTCGGACTGGCTGTGGCGCAGCGCATGGCCCGCGGTGGGCGCAGTGTGCTGGTGTTGGAGCAGGAAAGCAGCTTCGGGCAGCATTGCTCCAGCCGCAACAGCGAGGTGATTCACGCGGGTATCTATTATGCGCCGGGCTCGCTCAAGGCTCAGCTCTGTCGCCAGGGGCGTGACCTGTTGTACGACTGGTGCCGCACCCATGCTGTGCCGCATCGTGCGCTCGGCAAGCTGCTGGTGGCGGTCACCAAAGATGAAATCCCGGCACTTAAGCAGCTGCAGGCCAATGCCGCGGCCAACGGCGTGGAGCTGCACTGGCAGAGCGCCGAGGACGTCGCTGCGCGCGAACCGCAGGTGCGGGCGGTCGCAGGGTTGTTCTCGCCGTTGACCGGGATTGTCGACAGCCATGCTCTGATGCAGTCGTTCGAAGCGGCGCTGCAGAGCCGCGGCGGGGAGCTGTGCTGCAATACGCGGGTTGACGCGTTGGAAGCAATCCCCGGAGGCTTGCGTGTGACTGGCACTAGCGCAGGCGAGTCCTTTGCCGTCAGTGCCCGGCAGGTGGTCAACGCCGGCGGGCTATTCGCCCAGCAACTGCAGAAGGCGGTTGGTGCCGCGGCCATCCCGGCGCTCAGCCTATGTCAGGGACGCTATTTCAATTACAGCGGCCGCTCGCCGTTTTCCCACTTGGTCTATCCCATGCCGGAAGCCAACGCGGCCGGGCTGGGCGTGCACGCGACGCTCGATCTTGGCGGGCAGCTGCGCTTCGGCCCGGATGTACGCTACCTCGATCAGCTCGATTATCAGGTCGACGACGGCTTACGCGATGCCTTCGCAACCGCCATTCGACGCTATTGGCCTGATTGTGACGCCGCGCGCCTGCAGCCGGCCTATGCGGGCGTGCGGCCGAAGCTGTCTGGCCCGGGGGAACCGCCCCGGGATTTCGTCATCCAAGACCAGAGCGTGCACGGCATCGACGGGCTGGTCAGTCTGTTTGGGATCGAATCACCGGGGCTGACTGCCAGTCTGGCGTTGGCCGAACAGGTCGCGGCCAGACTGGATGCCGTGTAGGCTGCATGCAGGCGGCGCGGAGGCCGCAGTAGACAAGGAGAAAGTATGAAATCCTTTGCCAAGGTATTGGGGATGGTGCTGGCAGGCATTGTCATTCTGGTGGTCGGCGCGCTGTTCTTTCTGACCCGGATGTTTGATCCCAATGACTATAAGGAAGACATTCGTCAGGCCGCGCGTGAGCAAGCCAATGTCGAGCTGACGCTGGATGGTGACATCGGCTGGTCGCTGTTTCCCTGGCTCGGCATTGAATTGCAGGACGTCGGCGTCGCACCGGCGGAAACGCCCGATCAACCGCTGGCCTCCGTTGGCACTCTGGGTCTGGGGGTGAAGGTCCTGCCGCTGCTGCGTAGGCAGTTGCGCATGAGTGATGTGATTCTCAACGATATACAGCTGCAACTGGTGCGCAACGATAAGGGTGTGGGCAACTGGGAGAATATCGGCCCTCAGTCAACGTCTGATGCGGCCGACGATGGTGCCGAGGGCGCCCCGGCAGAAGCGGATTCCGGCGACGCTGAGAGCTTTGATATCACGGTTGAGAGTGTGCGCGTGACCAATGCCAGCGTGCGCTACGAAGACCGTCAGAGCGGTCGCATCCTGAGTCTGGATGAAGCCAATTTTACAACCGGTGCACTGGTGCCGGATGAGCCCTTTGATGTCGCTGTGCAGGGCCTCTTAACCACCGATCAGCCGGCCATGCGGGTGCGCGTCGATCTGTCGGCAGTAGCGACCATGCAACCCGAAGCGCAGCGCTACCAAGTCAGCGCGGTGGACCTCAAGGTCGACGCCAGCGGTGATCCCTTCGATGGCCGGGCGGTGAATTTCCAGCTGCAGGGCGACGGCATGGTTGATCTGGCCGAGCAGGTCGCTGAGTTGAATCAGCTGCGCCTGTCACTGGCTGATATGCGCGCGACTGGTCAGGTCAAGGTGACGGGGCTCAGCACCGAGCCGCAACTGACTGGCCGTCTCGACGTCGCTGCATTTGATGCCCGTGATCTGCTGCGTGACCTAGGGCAGGCGTTGCCGGAGATGGCTGATCCGGGCGCGCTGTCGAGTGTGGCGCTGTCGGCCAACCTCAAGGGCGGTGCAAGCAGCATGATGCTTGATGACCTGCAGCTGACCCTCGACGGTTTTGCGCTGACCGGCTCGCTGGGTGTTGCCGACTTCGAGCGTCAGGCGCTGCGCTTTGATCTGAGTGGCGACAATCTCAATCTGGATAACTACTTGCCGCCGCGCGCAGCCAGTGAGGGCAGCGGTGGTGGTTCCGGCTCCGGTGGCAGCCGCTCGCAGTCGGCGCCTGAGGAGTGGAGTGATGAGGCGCTGCTGCCGCTGGACACGCTGGCGCGTCTGGATGTAGACGGTAAGCTGGCGCTGCAGCAGGTCACCCTGACCGGACAGAACATCAAGCCGTTCAGTGTTGCGGTCAAGGCGCGCGATGGTGTGGTTCGTCTCTCGCAACTCGACGGCGGTATCTTCGGCGGGACTTTCTCGGCCAGCGGCAGTATCGACACCCGCAAGACGCCGGTCAGCAATGCGCTGAAAGCACAGCTCAAGGGCATTGATTCGGCCGCCGCACAGCAGGCTTACGAGGTGCCGCAGCAGGTGCGTGGTCTGATGGATCTGAATCTGGACGTGACCACCGGCGGCAACAGCATGCGTCGCTGGATGAACAGCCTGAACGGCTCGGCCAACTTCAAGGTCGATGATGGTGCGCTGCTCGGCGTGAATCTGGAGCAGCAGGTGTGTCGTGCCATTGCGTTGGCTAACCGCAAGTCTTTGAGTGCCGAGCACGGCAGTGAAGACACGCCGTTCGAACAGCTCAACGGCAGCTTTACCATCCGTAATGGGGTGGTCAGTAACCGTGATCTGGTCGCTGACCTGCCGGGGCTGACAGGCAAGGGTCAGGGCGAGATCAATCTGCCGGATCAGCGTATCGATTACCGCCTTGGCTTGTTGCTGGAAGGTGATCGCAGCGAGATGCCGGATGAGGCCTGTCAGGTCAACGAGCGTTATGCCGGTATTGAATGGCCGATCCGCTGTCAGGGCTATCTGCACAACGCTGGCAGCAGCTGTGGCGTGGATACCGAGGGCGTCGGCAAAATTGCCGCCAAACTGGTGGGTAATGAAGTACAGCGCAAACTGGAAGAGCGCATTGAAGATTCTCTCGGCGATAAGGCACCGGAACTGCGTGACGCCATCAAGGGGCTGTTTTCACGGTGACACCCGAGGTTTTTGCCCAGCGCGTGCTGGATTGGTATGACGACCATGGCCGCCACGATCTGCCCTGGCAGCAGAATATGACACCCTATCGGGTCTGGGTGTCGGAGATCATGCTGCAGCAGACGCAAGTGGCCACGGTCATTCCCTACTATCTGCGCTTTATGGAAGAGCTGCCGAGCGTCGAGGCGCTGGCCGCGGCCGACGAGGATCAGGTCCTGCACCTGTGGACCGGGCTCGGTTACTACAGTCGTGCGCGTAACCTGCACAAGGCAGCCAAACAGGTGGCCAGCGCCCACGGAGGCGAGTTTCCGCGCAGCGTCGAGGGTCTGTGCGAACTGCCGGGTATCGGGCGCTCTACCGCCGGGGCGGTTGCGTCGCTCAGTATGGGCATTCGTGCGCCGATTCTTGATGGCAACGTCAAGCGGGTGCTGACCCGCTTCGAGGCGGTCGACGGTTGGCCGGGCGAGAAGGCGGTGCATGACCGTTTGTGGCGCATGGCCGAGTCGCTGACGCCCCAAAACAGGGTGGCGCACTACACTCAGGCGGTGATGGACCTCGGCGCGACCCTGTGTACCCGCAGCAATCCATCCTGTCTGCTTTGCCCGCTGCGTGATGGCTGCAAGGCGCGGGCGTTGGGCGAGCCCAAGCGCTTTCCCGCATCAAGGCCGCGTAAGGTCCTGCCGGTGCGCAGTTGCGTCATGCCGCTGCTGATGAACGAGGACGGCGCGGTCTGGTTGCAGCGCCGTCCGTCCAGCGGCCTCTGGGGTGGACTCTGGTGTCCACCGCAGCTGGATGCCGAAGAAGAACTGGCCGATTTGCTCGGTAGCCTGCACATGGCTGCCCATGAGCGCGAGGCGCTGACGCCGGTGCGGCATACCTTCAGTCATTTCCATTTGGACATCCAGCCGCTGTTGCTGCGCGTCTCTCGTCGCGATGGCGTGGCCGAGGCAGGGCAGGTCTGGTATAACCTGCGCCACCCCGATCCGCTGGGGCTGGCCGCGCCGGTAAAGAAACTGCTGCGCCAGCTCGAGGCGCGGATCCCGTCACTGGCCTGAGAGGAGTTTGTTGATGACACGCATGGTGATGTGCCGCAAATACAACAAGGAGCTGCCGGGCCTGGACCGGCCACCCTATCCGGGCCCCAAGGGTCTGGCGGTTTTCAATGAAGTCTCGCGTAAAGCCTGGGACGAGTGGCAGAAGCACCAGACCATGCTGATCAATGAGCGCCGCCTGAACATGATGGATCCGGAAGATCGCCGCTTCATTCAGCAGGAAATGGACAAGTTTCTCGCCGGTGAAGAGTACGCGCAGGCCGAGGGTTACGTTCCTCCCAGCGAGTAATCTGCCGGTAAGCAGCTGAAAAAGTAGAAAATATTTTTCAGAGTGCTTGACAGGTCGAGGCGCAATCTATTTAATGGCGCCCACGTTGCCCGGGTAGCTCAGTTGGTAGAGCAGGGGATTGAAAATCCCCGTGTCGGCGGTTCGATTCCGTCCCCGGGCACCACTATTTAGAAAGCCCGCTGGCAACCCCAGCGGGCTTTTTTGTTTTTAGTGATTCGAGGCGTCTGGCATAAGGGTTGGCAAGAGTCTTGCCTTAGAAATGCCGAAAGTGACTGAATGCCTGATCTTGGTCATGGTTGGCAGCTGTGCTAGGTTTGCCATCAGTGCGACACTCGGATGACTACAGAAGGAACTGTACCTCATGGCGTCGCACCACAAGTGCGTCAGCCCCATACCTGACGGCCAAAACAGCCTGGTGGATATTGATACGTGACTTCGCCCGCTCTGGAAGTGCGCAACCTGCACAAACGTTACGGCGACCTTGAGGTACTCAAGGGCGTTGATCTGGTCGCCCGCGACGGCGACGTCATTTCGATTCTTGGCTCTTCCGGATCCGGCAAGAGCACGATGCTGCGCTGCATCAATCTGCTGGAAAACCCCCACGAAGGTCAGATACTGATCGCTGGCGAAGAGCTCAAGCTCAAGCGCAGTCGGCAGGGCGATTTGGTGGCCGCGGACAACAGTCAAATCAATCGACTGCGTGCCCGCGTCGGTTTTGTATTCCAGAATTTCAATCTCTGGCCGCACATGAGCATCCTCGACAACATTATCGAGGCGCCGCGTCGGGTGCTGGGCCAGTCCAAGGCCGAAGCCGTTGAGGCGGCTGAAGCCTTTCTCGAGAAGGTCGGGATCGCCGACAAGCGTCACGCCTTCCCGACACAGCTTTCCGGTGGCCAGCAGCAGCGGGCGGCGATTGCCCGTACGCTGGCCATGCAGCCGCGGGTCATCCTGTTCGACGAACCGACTTCCGCTCTCGATCCCGAGATGGTGCAAGAGGTGTTGAACGTGATCCGTGCGCTCGCGGAAGAGGGGCGTACTATGCTTCTGGTAACCCATGAGATGGGGTTCGCCAGGCAGGTATCGAGTGAAGTGGTATTTCTGCACCAGGGGCAGGTCGAGGAGATCGGCTCCCCGGAGCAGGTATTCGGCAATCCCGTTTCCGAACGCTGCCGTCAGTTCATGTCAAGCCATAAGTAAGGAGTCCTTCCATGAAGCAATACAAGAAAGTCTTGCTGGCAGCCGCGACCGCGTTGTTTGTAAGTGCTCCCGCCGTTGCCGAGAGCCTGCGTATCGGTACCGAAGGTGCCTACCCTCCCTTCAACCAGATCGACGCCAGCGGTGAAGTCGTTGGTTTTGACCTGGATATCGCCCACGCCCTGTGTGCGGAGATGAAGGTCGAGTGCACCGTGGTGACCTCTGACTGGGACGGCATCATTCCGGCCCTGAACAACAACAAGTTCGACTTCCTGGTCGCTTCCATGTCGATCACTGACGAGCGCAAGCAGGCAGTGGACTTCACTAATCCCTACTACACCAACAAGCTGCAGTTCGTTGCGCCCAAGTCGTCTGACTTCGCCACCGACGAAGACAGCCTGAAGGGCAAGACCATCGGCGCTCAGCGCGCGACCATCGCCGGTCAGTGGCTGGAAGACAACCTGGGTGACGTGGTGGATATCCGCCTGTACGACACTCAGGAGAACGCCTATCTGGACATGAGTGCTGGCCGTATCGACGGCGTACTGGCTGATAACTTCGTACAGTACGAATGGCTGCAAAGCGACGCTGGTGCGGACTTCGAGTTCAAGGGTGAGCCGGTGTTCGACAACGACCAGATCGGCATCGCCGTGCGCAAGGGCGATCCGTTGCGCGAGCGCCTGAATGCTGCGCTGCAGACCATCGTTGACAATGGTACCTACGAGACCATCAACGCCAAGTACTTCCCCTTCAGCATCTACTGATGACCAGTCGGGCCCTGCGGGGCCCGACCTGGATGTAAACCCATGCCTGATCTTCACGGTTTTGCTCCAGCCCTGCTCGAAGGGACCTGGATGACCATACGTCTGTCACTGGCGGCGCTCGTATTCGGCCTGCTGTTCGGCCTGCTCGGTGCCTCGGCCAAGGTGTCAGGCAATCGTGCTGCCCGCCTGTGTGGCGGCTTCTACACCTCTGTCGTGCGGGGCGTACCCGAGACCGTCTGGGTACTGATGATGTACTTCGGTACGGTGTCGGCCATGAACGCCATTGGTGCCTGGTTCGGTAACCCGACGCTGTCATTGAGCCCTTTCGTTGCGGGCACGCTGGCGCTGGCGCTGTGTTTCGGGGCCTATGCCACCGAGGTATTCCGTGGAGCGCTGCTGGCGATCCCCAAGGGGCAGAAGGAAGCCGGGCTGGCGCTGGGCATGTCGAACCTGCGTATCTTCTGGCGCATTACCCTGCCGCAGTTGTGGCGCGTAGCTCTGCCGGGGCTTGGTAACCTGTATCTGATCATGCTCAAGGACACCGCGCTAGTGTCGCTGATCACCCTTGAGGAGATCATGCGCAAGGCGCAGACGGCAGCCAATGCGACCAAGGAACCGTTCACCTTTTATCTGTTGGCCGCGTTGATCTACCTGTTCCTCACGGTCTTTATCATGGCGGCGATGCATTGGTTTGAGCGTCGTGCCAATCGGGGTTTTGTGAGGACTGAACTATGACTTGGGCCGAACGCTGGGCGCTGATCGAGCGCTTTCTGCCGCAACTCTGGGACGGCACTCTGGTCACCCTGCAGCTGGTCGGTTTGGCGGTGGTCATCGGTCTGTTCTTCGCCATCCCGCTCGGCCTGGCTCGTGCATCGCGGCACTGGTACGTCCGCGCATTGCCCTACAGCTACATCTTCTTCTTCCGTGGTACGCCGCTGCTGTTGCAGCTGTTTCTGGTTTACTACGGCATTTCCCAGTTTGAAGTGGTGCGCAAGAGCTTCCTTTGGCCCTACCTGCGCGAGCCTTACTGGTGCGCCCTGATCACCATGACCATGCACACCGCGGCGTACATCGCCGAGATCCTGCGTGGCGCGATTCAGGCGGTGCCGCCGGGCGAGGTTGAGGCGGCGCGTGCGCTGGGTATGTCGCGTCGACAGGCGCTGCAATACATCATCCTGCCACGTGCCATTCGCATCGGCCTGCCAGCCTACGGCAATGAAGTCATTCTGATGCTCAAGGCCAGTGCCGTGGTCTACACCATCACCATGATGGACATCATGGGCGTGATCCGCACGATCAACTCGCGTACCTACCAGTACGAGCTGTTCTTCCTGGTGGCCGGGGTCATGTACCTGATCATCACGCTGGTCTTTACCCAGCTGTTCCGGCTGGTCGAGCGCTGGCTCAAGGTTGACGCCAGCCGCGAGCAACGCTGATCCCTTCTGCGTGGAGCTGCGTGCGCGGTTCTCCGAGCTGACGGACTGGCTGCAGCGCCATCAGGCGCTGTGGCGCGCTCGCCCCTTCACATCACCTGTCCTTGAATGGGAAGCCGACTGGCCCGAGCTGGCCGGCTGGCTGCGTGCTCGCTCGCTGGCGGACGCCGAGGTGGCGCAGTCGCAGCCGGCGCTGTTGCGGGGCGCGCCTGAGCCATTTGGCCGTCTGGCCGCCGAGGCCGCTGATCTGTGCGCTCTACCGCGCTGGGAGGCAGCCGTCTCCCAGTCGGTGCCCGAGCTGCTGCACCGTCATATCCCAGGTCGCAAGTGGCAGCAGATTACCCGTTTTGCTGCGGTGACCACCGCGCGCACGCCGGCGCCGGTTGAACGCTGGGTGGACTGGTGTGCAGGAAAGGGGCACCTGGGCCGGCTGTTGGCCTGGCAGAGCGGTTGTCCGGTCTGCTGTCTGGAGTGGGATGCCGAATTGAACCGTGCCGGCGCCGAGTTGAGTGCGCGGCTGCAGGTTGATGCGCAGCATCTGGATGCTGACGTCATGCAGGACAACAATGCCGAGGGACTTGAACGCGGCGATACGCTAGTGGCGTTGCACGCCTGCGGCGACCTGCATCGGCAACTGATCGAGCAGGTGGTTGCTCGTCAGTGCCGGCAGCTGGCGCTGTCTCCCTGTTGTTACAACCGAATCGCCGGGACAGTGCATCAACCGCTGTCGCGCGCAGGGAAGGCCGCGGCGCTGCCGCTCAGTCGTGATGAGCTGGGTCTGGCGCTGCAGCAGAGCGCCACCGCCGGCGCCCGTGAGCTGCGCCAGCGTGACCGTTCGATGGCTTGGCGGCTGGCGTTTGATTGCTGGCAGCGCGAGGGTAGGGGTGTGGATAGCTACCTGCCTACCCCGTCGCGTGCGCCTGGCCCGCCACCGCAATCGCTTGATGACTTCTGCATTGCCATGGCCGGTTACCACGGTCTGCAGCTGCCGGCCCCAGCGGACTGGCAGGCTTTGGAAGCGCTTGGCTGGCAGCGGCTGGCGGCGGTGCGCAACCTGGAGCTGGTCGGCGGCCTATTCCGGCGGCCGTTGGAGCTATGGCTGGTGCTGGAGCGGGCGCTGTACCTGCAGGAGGCAGGTTATCGGGTTCAGCTTGGTGAGTTCTGCGAACCAGCGCTGACGCCGCGCAATCTGCTGCTGTTGGCTCAACGGGATAACTGACAGGCCATCACCAGTCTGTGAACTGCTTGCGCACAGACTTATCCACAGCGTGTGCATATCTGTGGTTATCCACGCCTTCTGTGCATAACTGTGTTGATGAGGTTGTAGTAACTACCTCAAAGCGAGAGTCCACGCGGCTTTGCGGTGCCAGGTTAATTGTTGATCAGTTGTGTTTGATGCATGAAAACAACGACTTGCATAGCCTTTATGAAGTGCTGATCGAAAAGTCATGCACAAGTGGACGAACGGTATCCACAGGAAAAAAACCAGGATAATCAGCGCCCGCACGCCGCTGATCTCTTTACACAGAAATTTGGCGATATATAATGCACCCCGCGCCGGTATAGCTCAGCTGGTAGAGCAACTGACTTGTAATCAGTAGGTCCCGAGTTCGACTCTTGGTGCCGGCACCATATAAATCAAAGGCTTGCATACGTGCAGGCCTTTGTCATATCAAGATTACGTACAAATCTACGTACAATTAGTTGTGCCGTAGAAGCCCTGTACGCTAGCGCACTACCTCGCTGCGGGTAGATGCGCAGCGCATCTGTCCGCAGCGAGATTTGTTGTCTACTATTGAGTAGTAACACTTTGCATCCCCATGTGCTTAGAGTGCTTGGGAGGAGAGGTAATGCGATGCTTAGCGAGCAGAAAGTTTCCCAAATTGCGGCGTTCTTTCTTTCAAGGAAGGACGAGGCGATGCCCCATTTGAAGTTGATCAAGCTGATGTATTTGGCAGATCGGCTTTCTATGGCTCGTTTCGGTGTTCCCCTGTCTGATGACAGGGCTTACTCAATGCCGCACGGCCCGGTTCTTTCGCGCTCCCTGAACCTGATGAAAGGTCAGGTGACTTCAACTGAGTGGAGCTCTTGGGTCTCCCCCTTGTCAAATCATAAGCTGCGACTTGTTAGGCCGGTAAGCGAGCTCGATGATCTGGATGAGCTTAGTCCTGCAGATATCGCGGTTCTGAACGACGTTTGGGCGGCTTTTGGGCGTTATGATCAGTTCGCGTTGCGTGATCTCACGCATGATGGGCTGACTCCTGAATGGGAGGATCCGAGGGGATCCTCGCGTGAGATTGATCCTGCGCTTGTGTTTCGGCTGATTGGTGATAGTGCAGAGGTCGCTGACCAGAAGGTGAGTAATCTGTTGGAGCGGCGCGAGCTGGCACGGGTGATGTCTGAGTTCACCTGATGCCTGGAGCTATAATCACCCGCGGGACACTATTGATTCCAACAGGCGGCACGCGCCACCTGCATGTCGTTATGAACGACCCGGTCCATTGTCCGATATTGGGTGCGCCTGCGGTGTTGCTTGTCAATGTGTCGACGGTAAGACCTCCGCAGTACTACGATCCCGCATGTGTTCTTCAGCCGGGTTGTCACCCCTTCGTTATCAATTCTAGCTGGGTGGTGTATAAAGAAGCGGTTGTGAGCAATGTGGCACGTCTTGATGGAGGGCTTGTGTCTGGCGTGATTCATGCCCACGATCCTGTGAGTCAGGCGGTTTATTCGCAAGTCAGGTCTGGGTTCGATGTTTCGATCCATGTCACTGTGAAAATTAAGCGCTTCATAAAAAGCCACAACATCTGACTTGGTCGTTGTGTAAGATTGCGGCCTTCTCTGGAAAAACTTCTACACAGTGCGACAGTTGACTTTTTGGCTTCTGCCGTCGATGCTTGGGGTGACGGTAGCGTCATCCACCAATGGAACTGGGAGTAAGGCATGCGGTCGAATCCTTTGAGTTGTGCAGCCAAAGTTTGAAGTGTTTCTATCTTTTGAGTAGAATGCTTCCCCCTTCAATGAAAATTAAATAAAAATCAACTCTACTTGAGCAACTGAGAAAGCGCTGAGCGCTGGAGGATGGACCATGATTTTCATTCATGCACGCAACGACGACTACGAGGGCTTCTAATAAAGCCTTTTCATAGCGTCGATTTAGATTCAAAATGGAGGCTATATGCCTCCATTTTACGTTTGAGGGTTTGCAATGGAATGTGAAGGTTTCTTCGGTTGCTTTGAAAGCGTCGTAGGATCGACCGCAACTCAAAATTCGTTGTTGTTTTTCGCTGCCGCAGTTGCTGTTGTTTCGGTACTTTACGCCCGGGCTACGGCTAAGAAGCAGCAATCCGCTGATCTACTTCTACAAAGCCGAACGGATGGTGAGCTGGTGGCCGCCATGAGATGCATCTCAGATCTCCATGAGCTAGGAGACGGGAGCATACGGGACCTGGCAAGTAAGACTGCTGCAGAAACAAAGGAAGCCAAGTGCGTTCGGTACGTTCTCAATCATTGGGAATACGTGAGTGTTGGTGTTCAGTCAGGCATATATGATGAAGCGATGTTGAGGCGCGCGAGCTTCAACACGGTTATCCAGCTACACAAAAGCGTTCGGCCGTTCATTGATAATCTGCGCGGTATTACTGGTCGAAACACGATCTACCAAGAGTTTCAGTGGCTTGCTGAGCGTTGGGAGGCCAAGGGCTTGAGCCGGAAGAAGCCGAAGAGCTGATTTTCTGTGCTAGTACCTTGAGCCTTATGTCGTCTGGGCTTCGTAGCAATCTCACTCCGCCGATGGCTTAACCGTCGGCACACTCAAGTCGTAAACATCCATCATTGCTTCATCCTTGTGCCCGCTGGCCTGCTGTTTGTCTGCCCGGGTGCCCTTCGTGTCTGTGATTCCCTTCCTTTTTAGATCGTGCATGCCGAAGCGTTGCTCCGGTGTCAGCACGCCATCCTTCAGTGCAGATGTGATGAATCGCTGCCAGGCGGTATCCAGTCCTGACTTGGTCAGTGCGCGACCGCTGGTGCCGACGATGATCGGGCGGCGTGCTGGCTGCAAGTTCACTGCGGTCTTTCTCTTTTCCCAGGTTTCAGCCCGCAGCGCTTTGGCTGCATTCCATGCTGCCCGAAGGCGCGGTGTCCAGCCGACGATGTTGTCGCGGCTGCCCTTGCGGCGGTTGGTGAGGATGCCTTCGGGGCGTTCGTTCGCGTCGGTCAGGGTGATGGTCTCGATGAGGCGCAGCCGGCAGAGATAGCTGAGCTCCATGGCGATCCAGAGGTATGGCGAGCAGGCGCCGGCTTGGCCGCGCTTCAACTGGCCACGCTGCTGGGCGCGCTGGATCAGGGCGTTCATCACTACCGTATCTGGTAGCCGGCGTTGCTTGCGTTCCTGTGGCGACTCCAGGCCCTTGGCTGGGTTGTCGTCCATGTAGCCACGGTTGCGGCCCCACTGCATGACGCGGCGCAGGTAGCGCAGGCAGTGCGCTGCCTTTGATGGGCCTGACTCTGCCAGCTTGTCGATGATGCGTTGGATCATCGGAGCGGTGAACTTGCGGGCGGCCAGCTGGCCGAGCGGCATGTCCAGTTTGGTTGGCAGGTTGGACAGGATCTCGCGGCAGTAGGCGTAGTCTTCCTGCGTCTTGAGGGACAGACGCTTCAGCTGCGGGCTGGCGTGGAACTGCTCGAACAAGTAATCAAGGCTCGCGGTGTCGTGGCCGTCGATCTCCTCGATCAGCTTGTGCAGCTCGGCAAGGGTTACCTTTGCACTGCACAGGTTCTGGCGGGTGCGCCGGCCTGCCTCGTTGAAGGCGAGCCGGTACCAGCGGCCCTCGCCACGGTGATCAAAGTACACGTCCTTTGGCAGCGCGCTCTGATCGATGTGCTTGGGAATGAGCGGGTTGTGCTTCCGCTTGCGGCCGCGTCTCATACGATGTCTGGTCCGTAGTTGTCGTTATCCGCTGGGCGTAGCCCGCCTGCCTGGTTCACCAGGTCGATGGTCGTCCATGGCCCGTTGCGGCCAACAAAGGTTTTGATGCCCTGCCGGCGCAGCGACTTCTCCACATCGGCCCGCCGGGTGTATCCGGTGATCCGCTGCAGCTCCTCAAATTCTAGTACCTTGGCGGCGCTCATGCTGCAGCCCTCCGCATTGTCCGCAGCGCAGCAGCAAACAGGCGCTCGGCTTTCTCTTCTTCAATATCCTGCTGTCGCGGCATAGCGACCCATCCGAACGAATGGACCTGCACGCCGTTGCCTTCCAGTCCTATCTCAATCTTTACCCGTGCCATCAGGCGTTGGTGCTCTTCTTCCAGCGTCGGTACCAGATCCGCCTGCACCATCGGTGCGGACAGCGTAACGGTGGCGTGGTGCATCCGTTTGTCATCTGTCATGACGGCCATGAAGATGCACCAGTGGTGCGCCCAGTTGGCGATGGCGCCTGCTTGATACAGGTCCAGCACGGTGACCTGCTCGCGCTTCATGTCGACCGTGCGCACTTCGCCATTGCCCAGCGTGCTGTGGTGCACGATGGTGATAGTGCGCAGCAGGATGCCCATCATCTTGTCGCGGCGCTTCTGCAGGTTGTGGTTTCGCTTCGTCATCGGGCCTCCTGCTGGCGGCGCTGCTGGCCGATCTGTTGGCGTTTGCGCGAGCAGCGTTTGTGATCGCCTTGGTTGCGGCGGTGGCCGCAGATGTCGCAGTGCTGTGGTAGGTCGAGGCTGCGCAGGATGAGTGGGGTTTTCATGCCATGTACCTCAGCATTTCCTGACCGATCCACTCACCCACAACCGTGCTCACGCCGTTGCCGATCTGGCGGTAGGCGGAGGTGTCCGACACGGGGAATGTGAACCAGTCCGGCACGCCCTGCAGGCGGGCATACTCGCGCACGGAGTAGGGGCGCACACCCAGTGGGAATCGCTTGTCCGCGACCAGCCGGGTGCTCTTGTCCTTCGCGTAGTGGGCCACGCAGGTCGGGGCAATGTCCCCCTTGGCCGGGTCGCTGATGATTGGCCTGTCGCGGTAGCCGCCAGTCATTCGGGTGCGCACTGCTTTTGGTACGGTGATCTGCGGGTCTCGCTCAAGAACGTCCTTGAGTGTCAGCGGTTTTGTGGCTTCGGGCGGCCGGACGGTGAACGGGCGTTTTGTGCCAATGATGATCAGGCGGTGGCGGCGTTGTGGCAGCCACGTCTCTGACTTGATCGGGCAGAACACCTGCACGTAGTAGTCAGGCAATTTGCTCATGGCTTCCATCACGACGGGGAACGCGCGCATGCCGGGTACGTTCTCGACGATATAAAACTCCGGTCGCGCCAGCGCCAAGTGGCGCAGCGCATGCAGGAACAGCTCATCGCCAGTGCGTGTGCCGTGAATGTCGGCAATGGCGCTGTACTTGGTGCAGGGGTAAGTGAACACCATGCCGTCGCAGCATTCCTGATCCAGCACCAGTTCGTGAGCTAGATCGCACTGCACAACGTGGTTTCCGAGGTTGTGCCGGTAGGTCCGGCAAGCCTCTCCATCCAGCTCAAAGGCCTGGCCGATGGTGATGCCAGCGTTCATCAGGCCGATATCCATCAGGCCGCCCCCACAGAAGTAGGAGTTGATGACAGGTGTGGTCATGGATTCGGCCTCCCGCACAGCTGCTCCGGTCTCCTCTCGTCCAGGCAGTACAGCTGCAGGAATTCGTCCACTGCTGCGATATCGCCGGCGTAGTAACGGGTGGCCATTTCTTCGAGGTGCTTGAGCATCTCGCGGGCGCCGCCCTTGAGGTGGCCACCAACGCGGGCAAGCAAGCCGTGTGCGCTGATGCACATGCCGTAGTGTCTGGCTGCGAGTGGTACGGCGGTCCCCGGTTCAGTTGTAAGCTGCTGGTTTACAACTGGCGCAGGGCTCACCCCCAGCAGCGATGCCATTTCACCCGCGCCCGCGGCGCAGTTCGCGCAGTGTCCGCGACCCTCGATGAAGCCCGCGCCGTAGCTGCCGGGCGGATAGCTGTCGCCACATTCGCAGGCCACCGGCTGCGCGTCTGCTTCTATGCAGTCCACGGCAGTTGCAGCAGCCAGCACGGCCAGTGCCTGGGTCTGGGTCGGCCAGGTCAGACGCACTTCGGTACCGGGGGCGGTGAACAGCAGGCAGGCTACCTCCTCTTCATCCGGCCCCAGCATCAAGCAGGGTTCTACGGTGACGCCGGGTTGCCCGAGGTGGATGGTCTGGCAGAGCGTTGGCGGGATGGTGCCCGCCTGGATAATAGCGGCCAGCTCTTTGCCACGCTCTACGCCGGTGGCGTAGGCGTGGTTCTGCAGCTCGACCAGCATGTCGTTGATGCGGCCGGTAACCTGCTCGTGCTGGGTGCCGATGGCGCTGTAGTCGTCTTCGTGGATACCGTTCACTGGGCACCTCCGGACACATTCCGCGCAGCACAAGCAGCCTCACCCGCCAGCCCTGCATAGGCCGCGCGGTCTTCGTAGTTGTCCGCCTTGAAGTTGCCCTGCTTGGAGCGCACCAGCTTCAGCAGCTCCATGAAGTTCCAGCCGTCCTCTTCGCTGAGTGGCTCGCGCAGCTTGTCGGCCAGCAGCACGTTGGCCATGGCTACGGTCATGCCCATCGAGCGCTCGCCCTCGGGCTTGTCGTAGGTGGTGGCGCGGTCTTCCATGTGCAGCAGGCCTGCTTTCAGAAAGTCGGGTGCTCTCATGGTCACACCCCCTCTGCGCATTCTTCGCGCATCAGCTGGATGTCGATATCCAGCATCTGGTTGCGCAGGTTGTCGATTGTCTTTTGCCGGCGAAAGCGAGCGGCTTCGCCCTCGGGCGGGGTGCGCAGCAGCAGGGCGATGTTGGCGGCGTGGGCAGCGTGTTGCTGCATCAGCTCTTGCCGGGTGCGGATGGCTTGGCCTGTCATGCTGCCTCCTGCGTGGCGCGGGCGCGGTTGAGGTCGTCGACGATGCGGAAGCCGCTGGAGGCGAGGTTTTTGGCCTCGCGTGATTCCTTGAAACTGCCGGTGGCGTGCAGGGCGTTGGCGGCGAGGTTCAGCTTCTCGGCCATCTTCCCGATGGTGCTGATGTCGCGCTCGCTGAGCGGGGTGAGATTGGCGCGCAGGGCTTGCAGCTCCTGCTCGTGGTTCAGCTGCTGCTGTTCCAGTGCCTGGGCGTAGTCCGACTTGGTGCGCTCCAGCTGGTTCTTCAGGCCGACTGTCTCGCGGCGCAGGTCGTTGTTGTTACGGTTTGCCGAGTTCATACCGGCGCGCAGTTTGCTGAGTTCGGCCCTGCCCATGCTGCTGCCGCGCTCGAATGCCTCATAGGCCCACCAGCAGGCGATGGCCAACAGGGCGATCAGGACGAGGATGGCGGCGCCCAGGTAGTGGATGTCGGTGAGGGTGGTTGGTGCTGTCATTGGCTGTGTCTCCCTGCGCCCGGTGCGCAGTGGTAGGTGCTGCACCGGGCTGGCTGCTGTTGGTGGTTAATTGCCGATGGCGAAGGTGCCGACGGTGAGTGTGCAGAGCCCGCCAATCTCGGCGGTCAGGCGTTCTTTGAACTCCTGCGCCATCTCTTCTTCTTGCTGTTCCTGCATCACCCAGCGCGCTTTCAGCATCGGGGTGTCGCCGGTGATGATGCTGAGGCGTAGTTTGAAGTCGCGCCGGCCCAGGCCGTCATAGGGCGGGGTGGTGAACAGCAGGTCGCTCGGCTGCTGCTCTGCGTGGGCGGCTTCGATGCTGTCCATGCTGCTGCGTGATGCGCCAAAGTTCTGCTCGGTGCTGGTGCGCTCGGCCATGGCCTTGATGGTGATGCTGCGGACTTTCTGCACGGCGACAGCGGTGGCCATGATGGTGCCGGTGGTGTCACGCACCTCGAGGAAGTCGTGCCAGTCTTCCATCCACTCGGCCAGCTGGCTTTGCTTGAGCGTCTTGCCAGCAATCTGGCGCAGGGCGTTGAACGCGGCAGTGGGCTTGAGGGTGAGGGTGGCGCTGTCGTCACCGTGGCCGGGGTCGCCGATATCGCCCAGGTTGAACAGCACCTGGCAGGCCATCGCGTCGGCATCGACAAAGCCGGACGGCGTGTCATCGCCCATGTGGTGGGCAACGTAGTTGCAGAAGTCGCGGAACGACTGGGTTTTGAGCTGGCCACGGAAGCGGCTGCGCATTGAGTCTAGATGCTCCAAAACCTGAACGCGGTACTGATCGGGTACCAGTGCGGCGGGCACGAAGGTATCCAGCGGCTTGCCGTTGGCTACGGCGTGGGTCGCTGTGATCTGGTTAAGGGTTTCTACTGGCAACATTGGGTCTTTCCTTGTGGTAGGTGGATTGGTGCTGCTGGCGGTCAGTCGCGGGCGACGACCGGGGCGTCCTGCTTGCTAAACAGTTGGCCGCTGGGGTTGTCGGCGAACAGCTGCAGGCCGTTGGCAGTGACGAAGAACGGCGTCTCGGTGGCCGTGTCTTCACGCTTGCTGCCGCGCTTGGTTGGCTCGGTAAAGTCCAGCTTGTGTGCCACTTTCACCTGGTGGCTGTCGCCGATCTGGCTCAGCTCAAGCGTGAGGGTGACTTTGCCCTTCTTGCCGTGCTCAACGACGCCGGCGGCGACGTGCGACAGGGCCATGCCCATCTGGTTGGCGAGTACGCCGGCGTTCAAGCTGGCGATGAACTCGCCCGGGTCGGTAGGTTTCATTGGTGCTTCCTCTGGTTGTGTGCCGCTTAGGCGGCGTTGGCCCGTTGGAGCTGGGCGTCGAGGTATCGGGCCAGCTCTTCCAGGGTGACGACCAGCGGGCTGCGCTTGGATGCGTGCAGCCGCTGGAGCGTGATTTGCAGCTCACCGGTATCGATCAGCCGGCGCAGGTGGCGGTCTGTGCGAATGTGCGGGAAGTGCTCGGCGCGCAGTTCGCTCAGGGTGAGATAAGGCAGCGTGTAGCGGCGCTGCAGCTGTGCCAGGGTGGCGGTGGTCATGCGGCCACCTCGGGCAGGTAGCCCACTGCAAGCAGCTCGCGCAGACCATCTACTGTTTTGGCCTGGACCATGTGCATTACATGCTGGCCGTCCATTACGGTGAGTTGCAGCTGCTCCTGGCCGCGCCCTGCAAACCCGACGCTGACGGTCAGCGGGTGGGGGAAGCGGGCTATGCCAATATGCAGGGCCTCGGCCAGGCGCAGGGCGGCGTTGTCCAAGCGGCGCAGGTGCTCGAGCGCTTCAGCGGCAGCGGCTGCGGCCTGTTTGGCATCCACGGCGGTAGGGTGCTGGAGGCGCAGCTGCAGCAGGGCGACGGCACCGGTGATGCGCTCGACCAGTGGCTGCGGGTTGAGTGGGGTTTTGTTGAGGTTGATCACGCTGCCTCCTCGATCTCTACGCCCATCAGGTCGGCGAGCCAGCGCAGGCCCTTCTGGGTGACGTAGGTTTGGCCGTAGATCTGGCCGTTGCCGTTGTTGATCTGCGGGTTGCCGTTGTGGTGCTTGAGCTGCACGCGAAAGCGGCCCCGGTCAACGTCTGACGTGTTGTAGGGCAGGCAGTGCTCGTCAAGGATTTTGCGGGCCTTGAGGTCTGCGGTCAGGCGCTTGAGGCCGGTACCGAGCAGCTTGGCCGTGGTGGCGAGGTCGAATTCACGCGGCATGGGTGGCCTCCTGTGTTGCTACAGACCAACGGCGTTTGTTGTGTTCGCGCGCGTTGTGCTGCAGTGCGTCAAGCCGGTCCGCCTCCTCCCGGTCAATTAGTCCAAGGAAAAAGACCATGTTGATCTGGCCGCCGGCGTACCCGGTGTCGTAATCCGCTGCGCACCGGTACCGCACCCAGTCCAGCGCCTTGCTGATATGCAGGAGCGCCACCTTGCGCTGTTCTTCCCGGTTCACGCTGCACGCTCCAGACGGCCATTGGCGCAGTCTTCGATCCAGCGTTGGGCGCGGTACTTGAGGGTTTTGTCAGCTTGCACCAGTGGTAGCGTGGTGCTGTTGACGGTGCCGCAGGCGCGCAGGGTGAGGTTGATGCGCTGGCCATCGTGCTGGGTTTCCAGCTTGGCGCGCACGCGCTCGCCGTTTGGCTGCTGGAGCACAACGAGGAAGGAGCCTCGGCTTTTGATCTGGTGAACCAGAAGGCTTTGGCTGTTTACGGTGAGGCGATTCATGCTGCGTCACCTCCGTCCCAGGGGCCGAGGTCGTCGACCGGCTGAGCAGGGCGCAGGGCAGCGCCACGGCGGTTGCCGCCGATAACGATGGCAAGGCCGGTGCGGGCGATGACTGCTGCGATAGCTGCCGGATTAGTGGCTGCGGTGGGGTGCAGGTATACCCTGCAGGTGTTGCTTGGCTGTGTCTGCATTGTGTTGAACCTGAGTGGTAGGTGGGTTCAACACAAAAATAGTCTGACTAATTTATTTGGTCAATAGTCTAGCTAATATTTCTATCGGAATTTTATAGCTCTACTATTTTTCGGCGCGCCTTGCCGCAGATGGTCCATTCTTCCGACAGTCGAATGATTCGATCTGGGAAGGCAGGGTTGCTCGCTTCAAGATAAAACGATCCACCCTCTCGGCGCAGGCGCTTCAGCGTAACTGTCTGATCGCTTGTGCGTTTGGCCAGCACTATGTCACCTGGCTGCGCTTCGATATCGGGATCGATAACGACCCGATCTCCGGGGTACACGTCCGGCACCATGCTTGTGCCGTCAACTCTCAATACAAAAGCCCGACTGCTCACAGGGCCTCCTGAGTGAATCCATTCGTCAGAGTCGCCAGGGTGGAAGTTGTCGACCGCTTCGCAGAACGCGCCGGCCTGCACCTCGCCGATCACAGGCAGCATGCGGCCTGCTTCGGTGTCGGGGCTGACATTTTCGCCTGAGTGGTAGGTTGGCCGGGTTTCCTTGACCTGGTGTGGTATCAGCGGGGCGAGTCGATCGCTCACTTCTGCTGGTTGGAAGTGGAGGGCGTTGGCCAGCTTAAGTAGTGCCTCAATGTTGAGGGGCATTCTGCCGGTTATGTACTGGCTAACAGATCCCTGAGATGACCAACCGCACCGATCAGCCACGACGTACTGATTGAGGCTTTTGTCTTCACGCTTTCGGGCCTTGTATATCGCCTTCAGGCGTGCGCTTTCCTCGGCAACGATTGCCGGGTCAACCTCTGGCTGTTTGGTTTGGTATGAATTGGTCATGCGCCAATAATTATTACTTGGGCTTATATTTGCAAACGGCCAGACTAATAAATCCTTGCGCAATAAAATTGGCCTGACTAATATGGCCGCTAGTGCAGAAATGAAGAGGCGTCATTGCCATGAAGATCACCGATGCGATTCCGTTGAAAGACTTTGCGGCCGGTCGCTCGCAAGAGCAGATCGCGGTCGCGCTTGGGGTAACCCAAGGTTCGGTATCCCAGATGCTCAAATCGAAGCGGAATATCTGGGTGCGCGCGCTTGCTGGTGGCCGCTTTCAGGCCTATGAGCTGAAGCCGGTAGGCCGGAACCCTGCCGAACCAGCAGCCGCCTAACAGAACATCAGCCCGCCGGAGACACAGCCATCTTCAGCACGGCGGGAGCCGGTAGCGGGAGCCTCACCAGCAGACCGCTACCGGCACAGAGCAAGAAACAAAGCCAGCCGCATTGCGACTGGCTGAATAGGTGTCAGAGCCAAGGGGCCACCTACCACGGAAGACCCTGACTCTGACGGGTTTGGTGAGCAGCTACCACACCGCTCACCGTACAACAGTCAGCCCCTGACACAGCCAGTGCAGAGGGGCCGGCGACTGCTGTAGACCAAGGATAAGCGCGCATGCGCGCCTTGGCTACGGCGATAAAGGGGAAATAAGACCTATGAGCCGTAAAGACTTGCTGCCGGATGCCGGGCCGGTGCTGTCACTCAGGGCTGCGCTGTATCGCGCTTGCCGTGACGCCAGAGGCGGTATCACTGCCGTTGCGTTGGAAATGGGCATCGACCCAGACGCCCTGCAAAAGTCACTGAACCCGAACAACCGGCGTCCGATCGCGCCGGAGTGGATCGAGGACATTCTCTCCCATACGCAAGACCCTCGCCTGACCGCTGCGCTGGTGCGCAGTGCGGGGGCTGTTGCTTTCACCCCTCAGCCAGTGCCCGCCACTAAGCCCGCGCTCAAGGCCTTGGGCAAGATGCTTGAGGAAGAGGGCAAGTTTGTTGGCAGCCTGCATGCCGGTGCCGACGACGGGCGCTGGGAGGCTCATGAGGTCGCCGATCTGGAATACCACGCGCGGCTGTTGATCGGGCAGGTGCTGGGCATTGTGGCTGGTGCGCGGCAGGCGATGGAAGAGGGCCATGACCATGGCTGATGCATGCGACCTGGGTAGCGATCGCGCTCAACAGATGCTGGATGATGCTCTCGCGGCCCGCCTCCAGAAAGCCTCGCGGCCCGCTATCGACCACCCGTACTGCCTCGACTGTGATGAAGCCATTCCACTCAAGCGGCGCGAGGCGTTGCCGGGGGTTGAGTGTTGTGTCGATTGCCAGGCCGTGCGCGAGCTCAAGGGGGTGGGCCGTGCGTGAGCGTCCGATTCTGTTCAGCGCGCCGATGGTGCGCGCCATCTTGGAAGGCCGGAAGACGGTGACGCGGCGGGTTGTGAAGTTGCCGAAGGGGTCGCAGCTTGAGGAGATTAGCTGGCCTTGGATGCGGCCAACCGTATGGCTTCCAAGCAGGCAGAAATCTGTTCTGATGGACTGCCCCTACGGTGAGCCCGGCGATCAGCTTTGGGTAAGAGAAAGCTGGTGCCCGATCTACCGTCAGGGTGATCCGGACCTGGGAGTGATCGAAGTCGATTATCGAGCCACCCCGACAAAGCGAATGTGTGACCTGGATGGCTCCCGCCGTTGGAAGCCGAGCATCCATATGCCCCGTTCGGCGAGCCGCATCCAGCTGGAAATCACTGCAGTGCGCGTAGAGCGCCTGCACCAGATCAGCCGGGAATCCGCGCTAGATGAGGGATGCAGCCTCCCAGACTTGCCGAGTGATCTGGCCGGGTTGTTTGGTGAGTGCCCGCCAGATGAGCGGACTGCGTTCGCCAGTCTCTGGAGCCGTATCAACGGCGATGAGAGCTGGGACGCAAACCCCTGGGTTTGGGTTGTCGAGTTCAAGGTCATTAAGGGGGCGCAGCATGGCTGATTACCCTGATCTGACGCTGGACGACCTCAAGAGCATGCTGGATAGGATCTCTCCAGCTTGTGACCGTAAGACTTGGGCAATGATTACCATGGGCATCAAGCATGAGTTCGGAGAGGACGGCTTTGATGTTTGGGATGACTGGAGCCGGGGTGACTCAAGGTACAAGCGGGATGATGCTCTAGGTATGTGGAAATCATGCAAGCTATCTGGCACTGAGGGCACAGTCACCATTGCCTATGTGGTGAAGCTTGCGGTTGAGAATAACTGGACACGCGAGCGTCGTGAAATGTCAGCCGCTGAGAAGCGGAGGAAAAGGGAAGAGCAGGAAGCTCGCCGCAAAAAGCGGGAGGCCGCGGTGCTGGCCGATCAAGAGCACGCTGCGAACATGCAGCAGCAGATCCAGGCTGCAACTGTTCGGCTGTTGTCTGAGTTCACCAAGGCGCGGGGCAAGTCTGCGTACCTGGACCGCAAGCAGGCACCGGCATTTGGTGTGCGCTTTGTGACGCAGCCGGTGCTGATGGTGACCGACGACAAGCGCGGGGTGTGTGAGATTTGGACCGGGGAGAGCATCGGCCAGTTCTTTGCGGCTCTGCCTCACCCGCGCCCTGACCACCTTTCATTCCGCAAGTACGGGACGGGTGACATTCTGATCCCGCTGGCCGATCTGGACGGTACCGTGTGGAGCCACCAGAGCATCAACGGCAACGGCACAAAGCTGTTCCCGAAGTTTGCGCGCAAGCAGGGTTGCTGCCACTGGGTTGGGCGGTCGGATGATATGCCGGTGATCGCGTTGGCCGAGGGCTACGCGACGGCCTGCAGCGTGTACCAGGCGACGCAGTGGCCGACGATCATGTGCGTTGACTTGGGCAATATGGCGCACATTGCCCGCGGTATTCGTGAGCGCTACCCGCACGCGCAGCTGGTGATTGCCGGTGATGATGACCCCAAGGCCAACGGCGATAACCCGGGCCGGGTGCAGGCCGAGGCGCTGGCGTTGGAGTTTGACGCGGTTGCGGTGTTCCCGGTACCGCCGGAGCAGAGCAGGGAGGCGGCATGACGGCATCCCGCAAGATCGATTGGAATGACCTGCATGTAGAGTTTGGGCTGGACGTGGTGCGAGAGCAGTTGCAGCGTGCTGCGGCCAATGCGCCGTTGCCGCGTGTGCGCACGGCGGGCGAGCCTGATGCGGCTGATGACCTTCCCCCGGCCCCATCCGACACAGCGCCCGCCGCTGGTGCGGCACCGCCAGAAGAGGGGGCGGGGGAGGCTCCGGGCTGGACGCTGGAGAAGGTGACGGCCCGGTTCGCTCTGGTTGAGGGCGAGACGAAGGTATTCGACCTGCACCGCAAGGTGGTCGTGAAGAAGACGGGCTTTTTGGCGATGGTTGGCAAGGCGCTGGGCAACCAGTGGTATGACCTGCCGGGCAAGAAGGGCGTAGACCCTGAGCACGCGAAACGGTTGGAGACGGATGCGAAGTTGGGCAAGCGGCTGGGCAAGTCGAAGGGGCAGCTCAAGGCCAAGGACTTGTACTGGCGTTATGTGTACCTGGACGGCTCGCAAGATATCTATGACCGCCAGCTGCGGCAGCGTTTGCCATCGGCGGCGGTGAAGTTGGCGTTGGGTGATGCGTTCTCGCTATGGCAGAACTCGGACCAGCGCCAAGTGATCCCGGCTGCGAATCTGGTGTTTGACCCGCGCATGACGGAAAGCCCGAAGGATACGATCAACACCTTCGAGGGCCTGCCTCTTACCCCGAACCCCGATCTAGAGTTGTGCCGTGGCATCGTCTGGTTGCTGGGGTTCTTGTGCAACGGCCAGCAGGATGCGGTCGACTGGCTGACGAAGTGGCTGGCATTCCCCCTGCAGCATGTGGGCGCGAAGCTGGACACGGCGGTGCTGATGCACTCGACGATGGAGGGCTCGGGTAAGAGCCTGCTGTTCGGCGACATCATGCGGCCGATCTATGGGGAGTACGGCGCAACGGTTGGCCAGGTGCAGCTGGAGAGCAGCTGGAGCCAGTGGCAGTCGAGCAAGCTGTATGGCTTGTTTGAAGAGGTCGTCAGCCGGGATCAGCGTTACAACCAGACCGGCAAGATTAAGCACATGGTCACCGGCAAGACCGTGCGCATTGAGTCCAAGTTTATGAACGGGTGGGAAGAGGCGAACTATATGAACGCCGTGTTCCTGTCGAACGAGATCCTGCCCTGGCCGATCGGGGAGAACGACCGGCGCATGCTGGTGCTGTGGCCAGAGCTGACGCTGCCGGAAAAGGCGCAGAAGCGGATCGGCTGGGAACTGGCGAACGGCGGCATTGAGGCGTTCTACCAGTATCTGCTGGATTACGACCTGGGCGACTTTGACGAGCGCACCCGGCCACCGAAGACGCCAGCACGGCAGCGGCTGGTTGAGCTGAGCTTCACTGCGTGGGAAACGTTCTACAACCTGTGGAAGACGGACGGGCTGGGTATTCCGTTCAGCCCGTGTCGCACGCAGGACCTTTACGGCCTGTTCACTGAGTGGTGCTCGCGGGGCGGTGAACACAAGCTGAGCGAGACTAAGTTCGGGCTGTTTCTCGGTACCAAGCCGGACACATACAAGTCGCCTGGGCAGTACTTCTGGTACGACGACTTCAACAACCGAAGGCGCTCGATGTTCTTTGTCCCTAACCCGCCTGACGGGCTCGACCTGTCGGATGGCAAGCGGCTGGGCCAGTTGGTGCGCGATTGGCGCAGGCAGGCCGCTGAGGCCGGCTGGCACCCGGAGAAGTGGGACGGCTGCATTGGATACAGCGCGCCGCTGCGCAATGCGGGAGGCCCTGATGCGTAATCTGTCCGGGGTGTCTAGGGTGTGTCTAGGGTTGCAGAATCAAACCCTAGACAGCTACAGCCCGCGTGTTAGAGGGGCTGGCGTTCAAGTGTCTAGGGTTGCAGGGGTTTTTACGCGCGCGCGGGCGTGTATTTATCGCAATCGGCTTTGGTGTTTTTTGTTCATGCGTGAGGAAAAAACCCTAGTAACCCTAGACACCCTAGACAGTTATAAAAAAGTGTTTGTTTTTAAAAGGGTTTTGCTGTCTGGGGTTGTGTCTAGGGTTGGTCGATTTCTGTCTAGGGTTGGAAAACAGGGGGTGTTGCGATGATCGAGCGGGTTGAAATGGCCCTGATTACCTGGGGAGACCAGTATCGGCGGCGGGGCACGGTGGCAATGCTGCAGTGCACTCTGGGTGCAATGATCGATGCTCGGGGCGAGCTGATCCGGAGTACTGCGCTTGGCAATGGCTACGGCGTTGGTCTTGAGAACGGCCCGCTGGGTGCTGTGGGTGAAGCGGTCGAGCGTGCGCTGGTGATGATCCGGCAGCCGGTTGAGGCGGGCGGGCACGGCAAGGTAGGTGTTGAGCTTTCCAAGCTGGCTCGGGTGCGGTACCTGACAGACCCGATGCCGCTGGTGGAGCAGCAGACCAAGCGTATGGGCTGGCGGTCGCAGGCAACGTACCGCAGCAAGCTGCACCAGCTGCATGTACTGGTGGAGCCGATCCTGCTGGCTGAGTTGCCGTGGCTAAAGCGGTCTGCGTGAAAATAGTTATGACCGTTCGTCGGGTGTTTTTTGGTGCCAAACCATGTTCAACACACCTTGCACACACCACCCACACAAAGCCACGGAAACGGCGTTAATCGATGGTTTACGCCTTTGACGGTGTAGCGTAAAAAGTCAGCTAAGTTTTTGATTCGTGCGTAAGCAGCAAGCGCACAACGCTTCCCCTGCTGGATTGGCTGCCAGCAAACCCCAAACCCCGCTTCGGCGGGGTTTTCTATTTCAGCGCCAGGGAAGGTTCAACCCGGGAGCATCCATGAGGACTCAAGACATGAGCGAGCCGACCACCGCAGGGCTGGCCGGCATTGGCCTGGGCAAGTTGTTGGGCATCAGCGTTGGCGCTAGTGCCGCAGCGCTTGTGGTGATGTGCCTGACTGAGCCGCAGTCGCGCCGTGAGTGGGTGGTTGCCCTTGTATGCACGGTGTTCGGTTCGGTATGCGGAGGTGCGTTCATCATCCAGTGGCTGGGCTTGCAGGCATGGGCCGATACAGTCGAGGGCTTGATGGCATTCGCTGGCGTGTACTTGACCGCCGGCTTGCCTGCTTGGGTGCTGGTGCGTGGTGCGTTTGCTTGGTTCAACGGGCCTGACGGTCGGAGCCTGCCAGCCATCCTCGGGCTGTTGCTCAAGGTGTTCCAGCGGTGACAAAGATCACCAGTAGCGCGGCCAAGGGTTACGACTACCGCTGGCAGAAGGCGCGGCTGGTGTGGCTGGCAGAGAATCCGCTGTGTGCAGAGTGCAAGCGGCATGGTCGGGTGACGCCCGCCACTGTGGTTGACCACAAGGTGCCGCACCGGCTTGGTCACGCGCTTATGACTGGTTGCAAGGTTGCCATCGCAGCAGCCCGCAAGTTGTTCTGGGATCGGAAGAACTGGCAGTCACTCTGCAAGCCGTGCCACGACAGCTACAAGCAGCGAGTAGAGAAGTCCGGCGAGCCTGGGTGCTCGGCCGATGGCATCCCGCATAACGCCAGCCACCACTGGAACCAGTAGTGCAGTTCAGAGGCTGCGAGATTAGAGATTTAAGCTAATCGTCGAGTTGGGCTCTAGGCAGAAAAACTGCCGCAGGAGGGGGTACCCAAAAGTCCCCAACCAACAGACCCTCGAACGACGGGGGGAACCTCGTTTGCAAGAGCGGGAAAAATGGGGGTGGCCCCCTTTGCTGAGGGGCGCGGCCCTGTGTGAAATCTGAGGTGATTTATGGCTGGAAATGCAAACTCCGGCCGGCATGCAAAACCCGCTGTGGTGCATCTGCTGACAGGCAATCGGTCGAAGAAATCGGCGCGTGACCTGCATGACGAGATGCAGGGCAGCCCGCTGCCGGTCGAGATACCGGCAGCGCCTGACTGGTTGGACGAACACGCCCGCGCCGAGTGGGATCGAGTTGGCCCTGACCTGGTGCTGCTTGGGCTGATTACGCGACTCGACCGGCAGGCGCTGGCCCAGTACTGCGAAGCGGTCAGCGACTACCAGCGCTGGACGCTCAAGATTCAGCGCCTGAACGATGAGCTGGAAGGGCGCGGCGATGTGATGACCTATCGCACTGGCGCCAAAGACCTTTCGATCTGGCGCAAGCTGCGCAACGATGCTGAGCGGCGCGCTGACGCTGCAGGTGCAAAATTCGGATTCAGCCCGCTTGCGCGGCGCAACCTGCGGGTGAATCGTACCGGGTTTTATGGAGGCCATTTCGTTTAAGTCAGGCCGCCATGG